>JBKPGB010000159.1:0-3803 GCA_046729135.1 Thermoproteota archaeon
CCTCTGAATAATCCTTTGCAAATTGACTCAGAGATATTGGTCTTTTTCCAGTAACCTCATCAATTACGGAAGATATCTGTGACAGATATCCTTTTCTTATAATATTAAATAACTCTATCATATAATTAATAGTCCATTCATCGGAACCAGTGTCTTTCATTCCTTTGCGAGCATCATCTTCCGATATATCTACATATGATATTTTCTTATGAACTTGCTCAGATAGAATTCTGGCAACATCACCATAGGAAATTGCCTCTGGTCCTGTAATATTATATGCTTTTCCATCATGCCGGCCGTCATTATTATTGGTAAGGGCTTGAACTGCGACTGCTGCAATATCACGAACATCCACAAAACTAACTTTGCCATCTCCGGCTGGTAAGTAAAATGCACCTTGTTCCTTAATGCTTTGAGAAAGGAAAGTAACAAAGTTTTGCATGAAAAAATTAGGACGTAGGAAGGTAAATGCTATCTCGGAGTCTTCTATCATTTTTTCTACTTGCCTATGTAACCTGCTTCCTATTATCCCAGGCTCAGAGTCTGCTCCCATAACAGACAATTTAACTATGTGTTTGATATTTCCTGTGTTCTCTATCTCTTTTAGGAATTTAGATGAAAGTTCCACCATATCAGATTGAAATGGCGTAAGTAGGAAAACTCTATCAACATCTTTTAAAGCATCTTTTAGAGTGTCTGGTTTATTATAATCAATCTGAATAGGTTCTACATTTTCAGATTTTATAACCTTTTTTATACTTTCTATCGAATGAGCTGCTGCCCTAATATTAGCATCCGTAGTAGCATTTGAAAGCTGATTTAAAACTTCACTTCCAACAGTACCACTGGCACCTGTTACTAGAACTGTTTCTACCATAATACTTCATACTATTCTGGACTTATTTATCGTTGCCTGTGGAACCAGCCCAAATATTCATGCTAAATCTGCGTCACCAAATTAACAGTAAAAGGATGTACGATGGAATTATTAGAAAAGTAATTCTAAGTGACTATAATGAATGGGACCAAAGAAGTTAATTTATAGGTTTTTCTTTAAATTAAGATTTTCAATACATTCTTGTAAAAGCTTACGGCTTCAGGAAATGTTTAACCACTATAACCTTTATTGCCGCAATAAGTTCAAACTAAAATGATAATAATATTAGACAAGGATAAGATAACGCATGAGGGAAGGAACAAGTTACTTAAAAAAGGATTGTCATCAATTGGAATATCAGATACGGAACTAATATTTGCTAAATTAAAACGTCATTTCATGTAATATAACCAAAATCAAGTTTGATATACTCTATCTATTCGTCCAAAGGGCCGGAAGGGATGCGTGACAATATCGGTGCTAAAAGTGGGTTCAGATTTTAATGGGAACGTTACCTCCTAAGTTTTTTCTTTTAAACTTGTTGGTCCAAGCATGGAGGCTTGTAAATCATTTTTGACCTTAATAGTCGGTTCAAAAGATTATTGATTTTACTAAGAACAGGAAAAGCAATACTTGTGTCTGGATTCAGTGGAACTGATAATGGTAGCATTCTAATTTGAGAACCCTAGTTCAAAGTTCGGTATTCATTTAATTGGGCTTTATTCCATCATTGCTTTGCTATTATCGTTATTATTGATGATTTTAGCCAAAAAAAACCTATGGAGAAAGTGCGAAGGGGATACTCAATGGTAAACGCACCAAATTAACACATAAAATAAGGATATACTATAAGGATAAATACAATGGCTCGCTCTTTCTCTCATAATGAAAAGCTCTAAAATGCAATCACTCACTCTAGCAGCAATCTTGATTGCGGCAGTGGCATCCACATCGATGTTATTTTCAAGTCTTCAATATTCAAATGCTCAAGAAGAAAAAACTGTGGTAAGGGATTCACAAACCATCCTGCTCGAAGGTAAGACACTTCCCCCAAAAGATTACATACACTTGTACGATACTACACCGTATTTGATAAAGCTGGGTCACATTGCTGCAAAGCTTCCATGCGACAGCAATAATAAAACATCCTTGAATGTGCTTATCGGTCAAGCACCCAAATTAAAGCCAGCGGAATTGGAGTTTGTTAAGGAACTATCTACACCAGGAAAAATGTGCATATACCATGTAGATGTTGAATCAGGCCCTCCGGGCGAAAATCCCATTACTGACGTAGCGCTACAAAACCCAACAGACAAGGAAGTAAAATTTGGACCAACTGCAACAGTTGTGATAGGCGTGAATGAAATATCGCCACTTACACCCACAGGCAAATCCATGGGAAATATGTCAATGGGTAACAGTACAGGCTAAACAACCTTTGGGATGTGCTGACTTATAGCATGTCCCTTTTTATTTCGAAGTACGTTCTTTTTTGGTTGGCCGAAGTTATTGGCACTTTCATAGTATTAGCCACCGCTACTGGTTCTATTAATTGGTATTTATCTTTTTATTCTGAAACATGACTTGATATTGCATTTTAGATTCCGAAAGAAAAATTAGTTATTTTGCTGTCTCGTTCGATGCCAAATGTTCTATAGCAGACCCGTGGACTGTTATGGTTACAGAATAGCCGCCTCGATTAAAATTCAAAGTTTCATTAGATGTGTTGACTAATGCAATATCAGTAATCCCTGTCGGTAACTCGGTGTGATAGAGACAAGAATTCCCTTCATCAGATAAATCTAGGCTTTTACCATTAAGCGTCCCATTATCGATTGCTTGCCCTATATTCAAGGTTTTTAAATCTGGTGCTACACCCGTCACTATGGTAGCTTTAGGGCTTCCATCTTTATTGCATGGAAGCTTCGCTGCAATATGGCTGTGTCCTTCTACACTTGTCGCAAAGGGAGTAAAATCCATTAGTAAAATGTAATCTCCGCTAAGTAAACTACCCGTCAATGGTATGTGTTGCGAAACAATAAGATTGTCAATGATGTGTTTTGCATGTTGTTGCATTGTTACATTGTTAGATGCTGCAGCAAATTTCTGACTACTTATATTCGCCATGCTGAATATAATTGCAAACATCACCAAGATAGAAGATAGATAAATAGAATTCATACTAGAAAGTTTAAACTCCACTATTTTATTTGTGCCTTAAAATATTTAAATTTTAAATTGTGCAAATCGTGACACAATTAAGCATGTTAAAGGAACATTATTAGGGTCCTCCAGTTTTATTGTCAGAATTTAAATAAGTTGTCGGAGACAAAGTTCCATCGTAATCGGAGAAAATCAGATACATGCATGTATTGTAACCATTAATTAACGATTACATTCAGACATTAGATTTATCTATTTTATATTCGTAATAAAAGAATAGTGAATAATGCATGGAACGCTCAAGTTTTCACCTTTTATTGGTTACTCATACACGAGTGAGAATAATTATGGAAAATTTTGTCTTGCATTCATCACTAATATTTATTTCTTGCTGCACTTTGGCAGCAGTTTTAGGATTAATTTCTTCTTACATGTCTGTCAACTCATCGTATGCTCAAATTGAGGTTACTAGTGGTAGGAATATTTCATCGCCAATATTTAATAGAACGGTAAGCGAAGGTGCTGAGCCAAGACCTGATATATTGTATTCTGCGTTACATTCCGACACGATAGTGGGTGAAGTGCTTAATAACTTTACGTATCCTATTGAATTGGTCCACTTAACCGCCAGTGTATATGACAAGAATGGTGTAATTGTAGCGACTGGGGAGTATAACGCTAACGATTATCAGATAAAGCCAGGAATGAGGTCTGGATTCCATATATTCTTAGATGAAAAGCTACCAAGTAATAGTAAATATAC
>JBKPGB010000160.1:0-2475 GCA_046729135.1 Thermoproteota archaeon
AAATCAATTATAAAAAACAATCGTCTGCTAGTGGCCGTTACTGTGTCCTCCACTCTAGAAGCACTGAGAAGATACCTTATAATCAAGAATTATTCTACGACTTATCCACAAGCCGGGACTATCCAAGTTCTAATCAACAAACTGTAATGCAGTCTCATACAACTCGTTTATTGCAATTAAGCGAACAGGTGCAGATTGAAATAACAGAGCAGTTAACAAAATTGGTGATAAGTAAAATACAGGACAAAAAATATGAATCAGGAGTACCAACATTACAAGGATGAATTTATAATGATTTAAATCACGGCAGTTCTCTCGCAATCGTTCCATTTCTATGATTGAATTTTTCTTTGCATTAACTTTAGTGATATTTGATTTCAGTTTCTTTTGTTTTTGTTGGCTTTATTAGAATTAAGGCAGCTGCTAAAAATGAAACTGAATCTATTATGCAAAACAACCGGCAATTATTGGGCTATGCTGCGACTGTTACATTTGAAGCGATACGACGGTATCCTGCTATTCAAGACCTATTTTTTCAATTGCTAACAGTCGGGTCAAAGGCTTCCTACCAACAATCGTGGATAGAATCTCACAAAAGTCAGCTAGTAGAACTGGGCGAATATATACAAATGGAAACGAAGCAACTGATTACAAAAGAGGTAATTAGCGATATTCAGAATACTAGCTCTGAACCAGGAAAGGCATCCATTGAATATGCCCATTAAAATATCTCGGGACATAAAGATTCGTTTATTTTTTATTTTATTCCTTCATCTAATATTTTTACAAAATACGTATGCTTACATGTTACGCAGTATAACGAAGCAGTAACAAAGTATGTTGTTTCCACATCGTTAAGAGATGCGCTATTACTCCGAGGATGGAAATTTTTACGTTCGGCAAAAAATTTGATATTATCTTTTTTTACAATGTCACGCGTGCCGCACCGAAGACAATAAAAATTTGTTTTTTTAACATCGGTTCTTCTATCTTCCGAACCACTTATGCGTTCTACTTTTCCTCTTCCTGGATATGAGCCAAAATAAAACGAATATTTTGCCACGCTTGTATTTTTACACTTTGTAAAAATAAAGTTATTTATTTAATGTTTAATACCAGCTCAAGCTTTGAGAGTTTTATGAGAGAAGCGGAGATGAGCAACGATACCCAATCACCCGGTCCCAATCCCCCAACCACACCCAAGTTGAAGTTCACCCGGGCTGGGTGCGAAGCGGCCGAGACGACACGCCGGGGCGTAAAGCCTACTATATCAATCTTGAAGCCAAGCCCGGAAAGGGCGACAACGTGGAACAATTCCTCCGGGACATTTTAGCCGGGGTAGAGCAGGAACCAGGGACCGGTCCATGGTTTGGTTGCCGGTTCTCCGACACAACTTTTGGAATTTTTGAAGCTTTTCCCGACACTGCGGCACGAAACGCGCATGACATCGGTCCAGGCGGCCGTAACTTCCTTCGGTCAGCAGAACTGGATGGGATGTTGGCCTATCCTGCACACCTCTATCGGCTTGATGTCATGTTTGGAAAGTTCAGTGTCATGTTTGGAAAGAAAATCACTTCGGAGTAAACGCCTATGATCTTTTCAAACTTTCCTGTAGGTTTCATACTTGTTTGATTATTATTATCTTCTTGTTCATTCTGCATGGTTTTTGATACGAAGTCTTTGGCTTCATCTTCTGTGAACTGTCCAGTTTTAATAAGTTCATTAATCATATCGTTCTCGTTCTTATCATCAATTCCATATGCTATCATTCCATTCAATGACAAACTTATAACGACAGCAATAGCAAGTAAATACCGATTATTCATTTATTCTCTATTTTTCCGATGTTTTTTCTATGATTGATGTTACAGATACAGAATATAATATAGTTAATCTAACTGAAAGTGGATTAGCCAAATGTCAGAAGCCGGTCCATGATTGGGATTAATTTCAAATTTCTAAAGTTGCAAAAATAAGAAGGAAAAATACATCCAGGGTAGTTATCGCCACCTGGTTTGCGCCAGAATTGATGGTGTGGGCAAACAAACAAACTGTATCATCTAATTATCTGTTATCTGTTGTAAGAACAGCTCTAAATCGCGCCTTTCCGCTTATCATTAGTTCGTACGCTTCTGGCGCTTGCTCTAGAGGAAAGATTTCGTTCATAGACCGGACACCTGAAAGTGCACTAAAAGACAGCGTATCTTGAGAATCAATAGAAGACCCGCTAGCCCAACCCTGTATCGATTGACGTGCAATCAGTAACGGATTTGGAGGTACTTCAAGAGGCTCTTCAGAAGCGCCAATGACGATAAGTTTTCCTTTGACGCTCAGACCGCCCAGGATAGCACTCATCGCTTTTCCACTTGGGACAGTTCCCAGAATTACTTTGGCGCCCCAAGCTTTAGAAGCTCCTCCACTGTGTTTTGGGACTGGCTATCAATATAATGAATAGCGCCAAGATTTCTCACCATC
>JBKPGB010000161.1:0-35270 GCA_046729135.1 Thermoproteota archaeon
ATTCAATACTGTAAAAATAGTACCATTAAGATTTTTTGATGATGTATTTAAAAAGCTAGAAAGTTAGACCTTTCATTCATCCCACATGTCAAGCTGCTCAAGCTGCTCTAAATTTTTATCTGATGGAATAGACAGGCTTTATCAAATCTGCGATATCTACCCAACACTTGGCAATTTCATCCATAGTGTATATTATATTTATAATGTTCAGTACAGATTGATAATTCCCTTCTAGCTTGATATAATCATTCTTTATGAAGTTAGATACTGCGCTGAATTTATTGAAGAGAGTTACTACTTGAGAAGACTTTTCAGTATCCTTAGTGATGAATCCAGATATGGATTTTTCTTGCATTTCTAAAATTATGTAATTTCCCTCAATAATTTTTTTATATTTTATTTCATCAAAGGAGCCTGATAGCTGAGAAGATAGCTTAGAAATAAGATCTCCGGCATTCTCTAAATGATTTGCAGCAATTCTATAATCGAGTATATCGATATTACTAAGATCCAGACTAGAAGCTAATCTACGATCCATCATAGCCGTTCTAATTAGTCGTACAATTAAGAAGTATTGCCTGTTTACTTCATCATCTCTTCCCCTCACAAGAAGATCGATATGGGTTTCTCCAGTTTTCATGGCACTAACTATATCCCTGTGCGTTCCGTTGACAATAGAGCTCATTTGTTTCAGTATTTTTGAAATATTCAGAGAGCGGGCATCCAATAGGAATTGAATAGTCATATTAAGGCCGTCTTCGTCAACGATTTCAAGACCAATCAAATTTCTCATTGCGTTTTTAATGATTTCCCGATTTTCATAATCGATTTGAGTTCTGCCTACGATCTTTATGAGGTCATAGCCTAACAGATATGCTCCATAAATTTGATTAATTAATTTGTCATGAGATAGATCAAATAGATGAATCGTTATCTCTGTACCTTGACTATTCCTATCTCTGGCAGGAAATATAGTAATTGAATTATCATGATTATTTTCAATAGATAAAATATCTCCCTTTTTAAGACCAAGGGTCTTTATCCATTCGGCTGGTAATGACATCAAGACACTGCTTCCAATTTTTTGCAAGCGTCGTTCATTCTGAAGCATAATATATTTAAATAGATATAAACTAATTAAACATTATTCTTATATTTTTCAAAATATTATATTATGACACAAAATGACTTTAGAAATAACTCCTCCTATTTCTATTGCAAAGGCGTATAGTCCAAGCCATATTACCGGATTCTATAGTGAAGTTAAAGATGAATCAATCCTTAATCGTGGTTCTCTGGGAGCAGGAATTTCGATTCACAAAGGCGTCAGAAGCTCAGTAGAACTTTATGATAGTGAAAGCAATAATTTCATAATTGTCATCAACGGTGTTATTTCTAAAGATGCGATAGTTTCAAAATTCGTAATAAATGAATTTCTAAAAAGAACGAATAGGAATTACTTTATTAAAGTAAGTCATGAAGTCAATTTACCAATTGGATACGGAATTGGCACAAGTGGGTCTGCAGCATTGAGTTTGGCTTTTGCACTCAATGATGCCCTTTCTTTGGGTCTTTCTGATACGGAATCTGCTCAGATAGCTCATAAAGCCGAGATACAATGCAAAACTGGCCTCGGTACAGTACTCTCAGAGTTTCATGGAGGGTTATGCATTAGAATAAAGGGTGGCGCTCCTGGTATTGGAAAAACAAATGTAATAAGAATAAATAACTCCAAAGTTGCAATTTTCTGCTTTTCTCCTATGTTTACTCAGTATTTTATTGAAAGTATTAGAAAGATTTCAAATGATGAATGTAACAATATGATGATGAAAGTGCTAAAGACAAAAAGTACTGTAGACTTCTTGGAATTATCTTACAAGTTTTCAAAATCTCTCAGATTCGTAAATAACACTTGTAATAATCTGATGGATCTTTTGAGACAAAATGGTTTTCATAGTAGTGCTGCTTTATTTGGACAAACTGTTTTTACAATCGTAAAAGAAAATGAACTAGAAACAATAAAAAAGATTTCAAAAAATTTCCCAACAAGATTATTTATTTCTGATATCGAAAATGAAGGTGCCAGATTAATAAAAAAATATGATACATAGAATTCCTCAAACTCATCCAAGGGCAAGTTCGCTCATAATACGAGAAAAGTTAGTTGATGGCTTCAGGAATGGAATTATTGTTCCACAAGGACTGATTGCACATGGTAGAGGTGAGGCATTCGATTATCTACTGGGCGAAAAGACAACAAAATATGCATATGAGGCTGAAAAAGCTGCAGTTTGTTTACTATTGCTATCAAATACCTCAATCATTTCTGTTAATGGTAATACGGCCGTGCTATGTTCAAAAGATCTAGTTACACTGAGTAATGTTACTAAATCAAGAATTGAGGTAAATCTTTTTCATAAGAGTAGAGCCAGAACTAATGCAATTGCAAGTTTATTAAGAAAAGAAGATGCATTTGATGTATTGGGATTGGATAACAAATCAAAAACGATAATTAAAAGAGTATCAAGTAATCGCAAATATGTCGATAAAGATGGGATAATGAATTCTGATACTATTTTTCTTGCACTAGAGGATGGAGATAGAACGGAAAGTCTAGTAAGAATGGGCAAGAAGGTCATATCTGTCGATCTGAATCCTTTATCTAGAACGGCGATAGCATCTAATATAACTATTATTGATAATATTGTGCGTGCAATACCAAATATGGTAAAAATTTCAGAGCAATTAGTTAAGAAGGATAAATCCTATTTATTGCAGCTAATTAAGAATTTTGATAACAAAGAAAATATGCACAAATCATTGGTAACGATAAAAAAAGGAATTTAAAATGGGAAAGCAAAAAAAATCAAAAGTTACAATCTCTGAAATTTTGGTTAAGAAAAAAAACAAGGAAAAAATAACAATGTTAACATCTTATGATTATTCTATATCTCAAATTTGCAATGACGCTGATTTGGATATAGTTTTGATAGGTGATAGTGCAGCTACTGTGATGTTAGGTTATGATACGACTAGAAAAATACGTATGGAAGAAATGTTGACATTTTGTAAAGGGGTAGCAAATGGGGTTACAAGGCCATTAATAGTTGCTGACATGCCGTTTGGATCTTATCAAACCGGTAAGTCTAATTCAGTTAGAAACGCTCTTAAATTCTTGAGATGTGGGTGTGATGGAGTTAAGTTAGAAGGTGGGTGGGAAATTGTTGATATTATCAAAAATTTGACGGGCCTTGGTATTCCTGTAATGGGACACATTGGATTAAAACCTCAGACTACTCCTTTACATCATGGATATGGCTTGCAGGGGAAAACGGCGGAGGATGCAGTTATGCTGATAAGAGAAGCTAGAGCTCTAGAAGAAGCAGGTGTTTTTAGTATTGTTCTTGAAAAGGTTACCAGTGAAGTCGCATCAGTTATAACTCGAATTGTCAAAGTACCAATAATCGGGATAGGATCTGGTCCCCATGTAGATGGACAAGTTTTGGTTATTCATGATATGTTAGGTTTATTCCAAGACATGGAACCTAAATTTGTCAAAAGATACCTAAACATGGCAGATCAAATATTTGATGCAATAAAACAATACGAGAATGAAGTTAAATCCGGCAAGTTCCCGCAAGAAGAACATACATATCATATGACAGAAGAGGAATATGCAAAATTAGAAAAAATGCTAAAAAGGGTTTAGACATGAATGCCTCAAATGAGAATTCTCAAAATGAAAAACATGTCTCAAAAGAGATTATAGGCTTGGAGAGCAATGCTTTGACGGGAAAGAAAATTGTGCTATGCATTACTGCCAGTGTAGCTGCATACAAAGCTATTGATCTTAGTAGATTGTTGATGCGCAACGGTGCTGAAGTGTATCCGGTGATGTCAAAATCGACCGAATCTAAGTTACTAACGAAAGAAATATTGGATTGGGCTACTGGCAACAAAACCGTAACAGAACTTACATCAGGATTGGAACACATTGCCCTCGCTAACTATGGCAAATCAGATCTTATCCTTGTATATCCATGCACAGCCAACACTTTGGGAAAATTTGCAAACGGAATAGAGGATAGCCCTGTGACTACTGTTTTAAGTGTAGCTTTCGGATCAAGAATACCGATTGTAATTGCTCCGGCAATGCATGAGGCTATGTATGAAAATAGCATCATAACAGAAAATATCCAAAAATTAAAGTCATTAGGAGTATCAATACTGGAACCATCGATATCAGAAGATAAAGCAAAAGTAATTTCTGCAGATAGTGTCGTACAATTTGTAATTAATAAAATTGGAAATAACAAAGAAAGGATGAAATCGAGAGTGAATGTATTGGTAACAGCAGGCTCAACTATTGAGTACATTGACTCAGTTAGAATTTTGACCAATTTAAGTTCCGGAAAAATGGGATTAAATATAGCACAACAATGCTTGGATAAAGGGTTCAATGTAACTTTAGTTTATGGTCACGGTACCTTGAATATTCCTGATGATCCAAGAATGAATATTATAAGAGTCAAGACTACTGAAGAAATGTTTAAGGCTGTGAGAGAAAGAATTTTGAGACGAAGACAACATGTTGTTTTTCATGCCGCAGCAGTTGCAGATTTTTCCATATCAAATTCAAGCAAGAAGAGATCTTACAAAATGGATAGTCAAAATGGAACTAAGACTCTTAAACTTGTTCCAACGGCAAAAATTGTCGACAGACTAAAAGAATTTGATAAGAAAATTTTTTTGGTGGCGTTTAAAGCTGAGTATGATATTTCAAAGGAATTGTTGATAAAAAAAGCTTTTGACAAACTTAGAGAGTGTAATGGTGATCTAATCGTAGCTAACGATGTTTCAAAAAGAGGATGCGACTTTGGTTCTGATACTAACGATGTCTACATAATAGATAAAGAAAAGAACATAACCCATGTTCCACTTAAATCAAAGACGGAAATAGCTAGAAATTTAGTGAAGATTGTTTGCAATAAGTTAAATATTGATTAATATTTTTGATCACAATATTAGTAACTCTTTGGTAAATTTGGTCAGAGTTAAATCATTGATGTTGGCACTATCGTTAACCAAAATAGTATCCTCTATTCGAACACCAAACTTCGAATTTATGTAAATGCCTGGTTCAATGGTAAGAACCATGCCTCTTGATAATTTCTTTAACTCATTTTGACGTATCCATGGTTGTTCATGAACCCCCAAACCAACTCCATGTCCTGTTGAATGTATAAAATTTTCTGCATATCCTTTGTTGGATATCATATTGCGGCAAGCTTCATCCACTTTTCCGCATTCAGTCCCTTCCTTTACATGTTCGACTCCCTGCCGTTGAGATCTTTTGACAACTTCATACACTTCGGACATTTCAGGGCTTACCTTATTTAGGGCAAATGTACGTGTAGCATCAGAGATATAGCCCTCATATCTCAGAGTTAAATCCACTACAATGAAATCACCATCCGTAAATTCTCTATTTGATGTTTCGAAATGAGGTAGAGCGCTATTTGATCCACCTGCAACAATGAATGGATTTAAAGTATAGGGATAACAGGCAGAAGTTGCTTCAAGGTTCATTGCTTCATAGAGTAACTTTGACTGCAATTGTTTTTCCGTAAGTCCTTCCTTTATCTCCTCATTACATATTTCGTAAAGCTTGTCTATTATACGTGATGCGTACTTGATTTTTTGAATTTCTTCCTCATCTTTGATAATTCTAGAATTGTGATATGGCCCTTCGTCCAAGACAAATTTACTGTTATCTGTATATGGTAAAATAAATCGAATTGTTTCATAATCGCTGCAGTCAGAATAGAACCTGGATTTTGATAAGTAAGGAATTATTGCCTTTATTAGTCGCGCTCCACGTTCAACAGAAGTAATAGTTTCAGAATTTTTTGACTCATTCAAAGCCCTGGTGCTTTCTAACTTGGGAACAAACAATTTGTTTTCATCATGTGTGCAAATAGCAATTGACTCACCCCAAAAGCCTGTCAAATAGAAAATATTTTCTGGTTTGAAAACCATCAATGCATCAAATCCACTGGGAGCTATAGAATCAAGGATCTTCCTCGCACGTTCTTTAAGCATAAATTAAAGCAAAATAAAATCATTTATGTCTCTTTCCAAATTTTTACGTAATTATAAATATTGGCTATAATCTTTTCATGGATGTAATTGGAATATCTTGTAATGCTTCCTGGTCCAACTAATGTTCCTAATAGGGTTATTAATGCAATGCTAACACCGATGATAAACCATAGAAGTGATGATTTTAGAAAATTATACAAAGATATCGTAAGTAAGACACAAACAGTATTTGAAACTGAAAATGATATTGTAGTACTTACAACATCAGGCACTGGCGCTGTTGAAACTTCAGTTATAAATCTAATAAAAAAAGATGATGTCGTGGTTATACCTGTTAATGGAGAGTTTAGTACTAGACTTGCAGATCTCATCGATAACTATGGTGGGAAAACTATTAGGATAAATTCACCATATGGACAAAACCCGGCAATAGAAAGGATAGAAGAGGCTTTTGAAAAAAATTCTAAAATTAAGGCACTATATGTAGTTTATAACGAGACTTCTACCGGTACGACTTTGAGATATTTAGCAAAATTAGGTGACATCTGTAAAGCTCATGGAGCTTACTTTATTGTAGACGCAGTCTCAATTCTGGGTGGTGATGAACTACCTGTAGACAAGTGGAATGTAGATATCTGCTTCACCGCAACTCAGAAAGCTCTAGCCGCCCCTCCTGGAATAGCTCCAATTTCAATAAGCAAAGAAGCTAAAAAATACATGATTGAAAATCCCCCACCTAGTCAATATTTGAATCTAAAGAGATATTTCAAATATTACAGTGACAGTTTTGAAACTCCTTTTACACCTGCCGTAAGTCTTTTCTTTGCTTACCAAGAGGCATTAAATATTATTATTGAAGAAGGAATGGAAAATAGAATTAAACGGCATAGAAAGTGCGCTGATGCATTCTATTCAGGCCTGGAAGCTTTAGGTTTTACGCCCTTTGCCGATGCAAGTTCCAGAAGCAATGTGGTAATAGCGGTAAATTACCTTCCTGGCATTGATGACAAAAAATTTCGACAACTGATTTCAACCAATTTCAAGGTTCTATTAGCTGGTGGATTTGGGGAACTTAAGGGAAAAGTATTTAGAGTAGGATCTATGGGAGAAGTTAGTAGTTACCATGTTATGAGAACTCTTTCTGCCATCTCATCATCGATGTCAATATTGGGCGTACCACCAATAAAGGATGGATTGTCAGTTGCCAACATTATTTTGACTCAGTAGCGGCGAGTTGTTAAGCTTAATATTATGGTAAATCGACAGCAAATTTCGTGGCAATAACGAAAGGTTCACTCATTCTTATAGACTATACAGCTAAGGTAAAGGATTCGGACGAAATTTTTGAAACTACTATTGAAGAAAATGCAAAAAAATCTAATCTGTACGATCCAAGCATAAAATATGAACCCAGATTAGTCTCGATAGGTGAAGGATGGGTATTAAAGGGACTCGACGAATTTCTATCCACCGCAAAAATCGGTGATAATTTGAATGTTGATATCCCTCCAGACAAGGCATTTGGTTTAAGAGATCCAAATAAGGTCAGAATGATTCCACAAAGAAAATTTGGTGATAAAGCTGATGAAATAAAGGCTGGAGATGTAGTTGATATCGACGATAGACGCGGTTTTGTGAGGTTTATCGGTTCCGGACGCGTTCAGGTCGACTTTAACCATAGATTAGCGGGAAAAGCACTTAGTTACAATGTCAACATATTGAAGATCTTAAAAACTGATGAAGAAAAAACATCTTCTCTTGTCAAAAGAAGGCTTCTAGCAGATAGCGATAAGATTTCAATATCTTTTAACAAATCTGAACTTACCATTATTATGCCTGAAGAATCATTTTTGATTGATGGACTACAGGTTATAAAAAAGGCAATATCTGGTGATTTATTTAAATTCATTCCGTCAATCGAGAGTATAAAATTTTTAGAGATCTATAATAAATCCAAACCGACACCAGAAGCACAAAAAGACGAAACAAAAGCACAAAAAGACGAAACAAAAGCACAAAAGAAATAGGCTCTTGTGATGGATAGATCTCTCTCACTATTAGAACTCAGTTCTGATCTTTTTACATGAATTGTTAGATGACGCTTACTGATTTTGCGAGTGCTCTAGCCGAATCTTGATCCATCTTTATCTTATTGAGAATAGTATATCTTTCTGGTCTGAGGGACTGAGCGATTAATAACGATTTTATTATCTCTTCTTCAGTCACATCAATCTCCTTGGCAGTAGTCGGAGCTTTAATATTTTCTAATGTCTTGATGATGATGTCATGATCTAGGCCGTGAATTTTTGACATGATTATTGTACCTACGCCAACTCTTTCTCCATGTAGTCCACAATTATTTCTTGAAACATATTCTAATGCGTGACTAAACAAATGCTCTGAACCGGAACAAGGCCTGCTACTACCGGCTATGCAAGAAGCAACCCCCGCACTTATTAACGCCTCAACAATTGTCCTTATGTGAGCACGATCGCCTAGTTTACTAGAGTTTTCTATAATTATTTTTGCGCTCATATTCGCAAGATTGGCAGCATAACTTCCAAAATATTCATTATTATCGTCTCTTGCTAATTCCCAATCTTTAACTGCCGTGACTTTTCCGATTAGATCACCACATCCACTCGCCTGAAGTCTATACGGGGCTTCTGAAATGAGCTTGGTATCTGCGATAACACCAATAGGGGCATGAGCTTTGAGCGAGTATGGTTTGTCCCTCCCCTTAATGGATACAAATGGACTTGAGATTCCATCATGTGATGCGGAAGTGGGGACACTAATAAATGGAATATTAAGATTAAAAGAAATCATTTTCGCAACGTCGACTGATCTTCCTCCACCTACGCCTACAATGAAATTGGGCTGTTCTTTTTTTATAATTGATTGAGAAGAATTAATATCATTCATCCAAGCATTTGGAGTCTCAATCCACTTATGCTTCAAAAAAGACCCATCTAAAGCTTCTACACATTCTTCTCCAACTCTTTTTTTTACAGTATTTCCAGAGATCACAATGACTATTGTGGCTTTATCATTCAGATCTCTAATAAACGATCCAAGTTGATAGATTACATCGTTACCAATCAATATCTTTCTTGGCAGTTCCATCAGGTGGTTGGGGTTCGATGTCAATTAGCCTTGATATACAACTGTTATATTTCATTTTATTTCTATCGCTTTTCAAATGAAAAGGGAAGAATATGGCAAAGGAAGCTAAATTAATTGTACACGTAGCGGCATTGACATGATATTAATCGGATGTATGCTTTGAGAACCTTTAATTAGCTCGTTATATAATCCATTGTACAAAATTCTACATGAAGAGAATATAGGTTAGTGAATATTGATATGTATGATAGAGTACAGGATGAAGAACAAAATCAAAACATTGTTGCTGCTATTCTAAATAACATTCCATCAGAATCTGAAATAACCAAAATAGAGTATGAAGGACCATTTATCGTACTGTATTCAAGAAAACCCACCATCCTGTTAGAAAATCAAGAGATTATTTCTAAAATGGTGAATTCAATCAAAAAAAGAATAGTTATCAGAACCGATACATCAATCAGATCATCTGAAGAATCAGTTAATCAAATAATTCGTTCTAGCTGTTCTAATCCAAATGGTCTCTCTGAAATTTTTTTTGATCCCGCTCTGGGAGAGACGACAGTTTTTGTCAACGATTTTAGAACTCTTACAGAACTGAATCAGCTACAGATTCCTCTAGTAGAAAAAACGGGTTGGAAATTAATATATAGGCGTGCTCCAAAAAATCTGAAGCTTCTCAAATCTGTAAACGAAATATTGCATAGCTCATCGGAAGATCGAATGTATTTTTACAAGCGAGTTGGTGAAAAAATATTTAGACAAAAATTGTCTGGTTCTGAAGAAGCAAGTATTGTGTGCTTGGGAGGCTTTTCAGAAATTGGTAGAAGCGCAATGTTAATCGTTACTCACGAAAGTAAGATCTTATTGGATTTTGGAATTAAAAGTTATGAACATGGAGATAGCGACTTACTGCCACGACTAGATATTTATGGAGTTGGCATGAACGAAATAGACGCAGTTATTATTTCACATGCCCATCTGGATCACTGTGGAGCCGTTCCAATTTTGTGCAAGTATGGATATGACGGACCCGTATATTGCACCGAACCCACTTTTCCAATTATGATATCAATACTCCGGGATTATGTTTCGAGGAGTAAAGAACCTTTATACTCTACAAGAGATATAGAAACTTTAATTACTCACGTAATTCCTCTAAATTATAGTGCAGTAACAGATATCTCTCCAGATGTCAGAATAACATTTGCAAATTCGGGACATATGATTGGCTCTGCTTCCACTCACTTGCATATTGGAAATGGAGATCACAATATTGTGTATACTGCTGATTTAAAATTTGGAAGACAGAATACTGTGGATAATGCATTTTGGAATTTCCCTAGAGCAGAAACACTAGTAATAGAAAGTACAAATGGAAATAGGGATGATAAATTTGTTACAAGAGAAGTAGCGGAAGAAACTTTAGTCAGAAGTATCAATTCAACTATTCAAGAAGGTGGAAGATTGTTGATTCCCGTCCCTATTCTTGGTCTATCACAAGAAATTTGTGTGACATTGGGAATGTTAAGAAGTATCAATAAAATAAATCCTGACAATATTTTTGTGGACGAAAAAATAATGGAAATGTTTAATTTTTATGAAATTTATTCGGATTATTTATCAAGGGCCCTTAAACAACGAATAAGTGACCAGACTGAAGATCCAATTTTTATTAACAGCCTAGTAAAATTAGAACCATCCATTAAATGGGAGAGATCAATAATATTGTGTCCATCTTCAATGCTTACGGATGGGCCATCCGTGACATATTTGAATCAAATCGCAAATGATTGTCTGAGTAAGGTTATTCTGCTGTCTGAGCAATTTCAATCTACGGTCGGAAAACTGCTTCAGGAAGGAGAACGTAATATTACCATAGGAGGAAAAAATCTTGATATTAAATGCAATGTTGATGTGATACCAGGATTTAGTATCCATAGTGATTACAATCAATTATTAGCTTACATAAACCGGTTAAAACCAAAACTAAAAAAAGTAATAACCAATCATGGAGAAGGTAAGAAATGTCAAAATCTATCTAATTCTATTAACAAGATATTCAAGATCCAGAGTTTTCATCCACTAGTGGGAGAATCAATAAAGGTGTTGTGATTTTATAGAGAAGCTATTTGAGATCATGTACCCCTTTCCATATCTTTACGGCTGGTGGTGTAATCACTACGCGTTCTTCGCCCAATCTTGCAATATCTCCTCCAGCCGATTTAACGAAATTATATAAATCATCTATAGCCTTTCGTAATGTTTCAATATCTTTCTGGGCCATGGGTGTTATTCGTACTATTAAAATCATATGCTTTTTTGCATCATTTTTAATCGAATCAACGTCGCTAATGTCTTTGAGAGTAATGGCCTTGAGATAAATGGGTTGATTTTGCAATGTAGCACATCCTCTATTGGTAACTTGAGACGCTGAAAGTCAAATAGTTATTCTGGTCAAATATATTTTACTCCTTACGTCAATTTGTATAATCAAAGCCGCAAACAATCCTATCAGACGCAAAAATAAAACCCTATATTATTGACTTTTCTTAAAGATTTTTTCAAAATATTTTAAATTAAAATAATTTTTTAGCAAATAATAAACACAATTATTGCTTGCTAACGCTAATTAAGAGGCTCATGGTTGAATCGGCCTTAATTTAAGTGAATTCTAGTTATATTTGATTAGAAAGTTCATCGCGTTGCTCACTTTATATGGTGGCGATTCGGGAGTGAGAAAGACTCTTCTACATTATCAAGTTATTAAATTGTTATTAGGAAGAGTTCAATTCTATTAGTAATCGATTTATCGTTGAATAAACCCCGTTTAGGTTTGTAATACACAATGCCATGTTCTCAATATTATTTTTATTCATTTGAATTCCCTGATTATACTTTGTTTCAATCTTATTATTGTCGGTTTCCATATAAATAGTATAAATTGTATGATCCTGTTGAAAGGAACAGTGATGTACATATTGTCTAATTTCAAAGTTATTAATATTTATGCCGTCTACAACTTGTTTTTTCAATATTGTGATTTTCTTAGTTGGATCATTCTTCCAATGATTTAGATCAGCATCGCGTTTAAATGTCATCTTTTGTCATACTCTAAAAATCGAACCCATTCAGGAAACCATAAATTATATTCTGAAATTCCGATTCCTTTAGAGAGAATAGAAGGAGAATTGTAAAATACTTTATCCGCACCCAACTCTTTGGAAATCCTGGTATTTAATTCCTCGAGAGATGCTACTTGTCCAATGTATTTATGAGCAATCAATTCTCTATTTTGCGTATAAAGGCCCACTTGGCGTCCATCTACTGAAGGAACGTAGCTAACGATAACAGAAACTGATCCAACACCAACCTTTCTTAAATAATAAATAGATTCTTTGGTAGTAATTCCAGTTTGAATTGTTCCTTGAATTAGACCAATCTTTTTCTGACTAATTTTATGTTTAAGGATGTATTTTAAAGATTTTCCAGAAGTTATCATTTTATTCTTACTAATATTTTCGGAAAAATCAATCATGCGATCAGAATCATCGTATCTATCATTGATTATAGCCTCACCCAAGTCAAATTTTGGAAGGTGATTCCGATACTCTGCACTAAAACCAAGTGTCATTGGTCTGGGATAATCGGGTTCTGCATAAGCTGCTTCAATATCAATGTCAGTATAACTTGAAAGAAAATCTGCCTGTACTTTTCCAATTCTCTTTCTAACTTCATAAATTCCCTTTCCACCTATAGTTGCAGTAACATGAGATTCTCGTATGAATTCAAATGGATCTATCATTGTTCTGGTCGTAGGAAGTGATAGTATCTTTTCCTGTCCAATTTCAGTATCCATTTTGATTAATTGTCCTGGCCCTACGTCTTGAAAATTCATTTTTGGAAAAGGAATGCGAAGCGAATTTTCTGAAGCTATTATAGAGATTGATTTGTTTTTGTCAGCACCACTTACAAGTGGTTTAAAACCAGTAGAATCTCTATATGAATAGGCCTTTCCACCATACATCATAGTAAGATTTCCTCTTAGATGTCTATCCAAAAACTCACAAGCTTTTTCAGGATTTTCTTTATCTATCAGCAGCTTTTTGAAAATGCAATAAATCTTGTATAGTGAGTCAGCACTTGAAGCATTCCCTATGAGGGGGTGGAGATGTAATTTTTCAATGTCTACAAAGAAACCATCAAGAATCACATTAATTTTATTCATACTTTTAAATCTTGGAGTTCTCTTAGATAAATAGCCCAATCCTACCATTTGTTGAAGGTTACTATTATTATCCACGAGCTTTAGAATTGATCCATCACCAGGGAATGGTCCAATACCACTCGAGATCAAATTATCTATAATTATTTTCCAATAAGCCTTGCCTCTGTGTTGAAGCATTTGCAATGAATTAATGAAATACGAAATCAGGGTTTCTCTATCAGTTGTATAGTTTGCAATTGCAAAAATGCCGGCCAAGTATCAATATTATGATCTGAAAAGAAATTAAATTTTGCGTTTAAGCAAATATGATTTTTGATGAGGTTGAAGCCCAACTCAAAACATTAATTTAGGAATTATGATTTTTACTTTGATGAAACTTTCATGTATGCAATAGAGGTAATACATCTTCGTGGTTAAATGATTTGTATTAACTAAGTTACTTTTTTACGTTCATAGTCTAAGTTGCAATATGAAACCATAACTTACCTAGCTGTTGTCATAAGTTAATCTTGAAGGTTACCGTACCATCTGTTACATCGAATGTAGCTCCGGTTATCTCCAAATCTTTAACTATGTACCAAAACACCTTTTCCAAGAAAAGTGACCATTTTTTCCCCATACTATGATTTATTATGTAAGTCAAAGAATTTTCGCTAGATTCACGATCGAACTGCATGTTTGACACATTTAGCCATGAATCAAAGAGGTCAAGGATTACTGGTAAAGAATATTCTTTACTCATCATCAACAGAGTTTCTTCATACCCACTTTTCCTAAACTCATCCGCAATGTTTAGAATCTGATACTCAGCAAGATTGTTAATTAGTGGAATTAACAAGCATTTTGGAACAAACATAATTCCAGCCCTTTGCGCCGGAGAGTACCATTTAATATATGATTTAATAATTTGGTTAGTTAGGCTATTTATTGATACCATCTTCTGTTCGGACTCTTTACGTAACTTATCTAATAGTCCTTTGTCTATCCTTAAAGTAAGGGATTCTGTTTGTTGTTTTCGTTTACTCACAAAACCACCCTTACTGAGTGGTAAATAAGAATAAAATTCATGCAATTAATTGCAAATGAATCGTATAAAAAATTTGTCTCAAATTTTACTTTTTAATTCATGCTATGTTAAATACAATAACTTTGCATCATTAGTGATTATTGTTATGTTTCAAAATTCTGAAGATTGTAATATAAAAAATGATATTACGTCTTCATGCGACCAGCTTTTGGCAGATGAGCAGAGCAACTTACTAGGAATATCGGTTAATGCTATACGCAGAACATCACCGTCAGTTGAAATAACTCAACAAATCGATACAAACGCTTATGCAAAGGTCGCGAAAGAGAGATATTTTCTGATATGCGACTCTTGTTTATGGTGTGCATCTTATTTCGACCACGAAATGACCGAGACTAAATGTCCTGTTTGTCGCAAGGGAAAAATCGATTGTATGCCAATTTGCGAGGATAAAAACTATCGTTTCGATTGTAGGATACTTGAGGTGTTGAACTGAAATCGTTCAATAATTTTAGGAGTTGACTGGATATTGAATATCGCATATATGGAATCGCCGCTGCATATTGAAGCGAAAACTTGTGGGTGTAAAGAAAGGGGTATAACGATAGCCTATTCATTTATTGATTCCTATCACAGCTTGTGTCTTGACAGGAAAGATATTATGTTAGGGCAGCTAGATGCATGTGAGAGGCTATTGAAGTATACTACTGATGAAATGGACAAAAGTGCGGTAATAAAAGAGATAGCGGAAGTAAAGATGACCTTGGATTTGTTACCGTGAGAATGTGACGAATCATATTCGTTTCTTTATTTTTCGTTTTTGTTTCTTAACTGTGGGAATAATTATTATGTGAAAACACAATTTAAATTATGAATTATAATAAACTTACCAAGTGCTCATAGGGTTAATTGGTAAGGCAAACGTAGGCAAGTCTACCTTTTTTTCTGCATCAACAGAAAACATTGTCAACATTGCAAATTATCCGTTCACAACAGTGAAACCTAACCTTGGAATTTGCCACGTGAGAACAAAATGCGTGTGTACAGAGTTTGGGGTTAAGGATAATCCAGTTCATTCTATTTGCGTTGATGGAATAAGGTATATACCAATTCAAATAATTGATGTCGCTGGTCTAGTCCCTGGAGCTCATGAGGGAAAAGGGCTTGGAAACAAATTCCTAGATGATGCACGGCAAGCCGATGCCCTTATACACGTTATTGATATCTCAGGTTCAACTGACTTTGAAGGAAGGCCGTTGACACCAGGTACGGGCGATCCACTTGAAGACCTAAGATTTGTCGATGAGGAATTTGATTTATGGCTTGTTTCAATTATTAAAAGAGATTGGGATCACATAAGAGAGCTTGATTCTTCAGGGCTTAGTACAGCTCAAATATTAAAAAAAAGATTATCGGGGCTGGGAGTCACAGAATCGACTATAGATAAGGTACTGAACATATTCAATCTACATAACAAGAAAATTAGATCTTGGACAGAGCAGGAATTATTCAACTTTTGTCAAAGTATAAGAAGAATCGAAAAACCTGTAGTTATTGCAGCTAACAAGGCAGACGTTTTAACATCTCAAAATAATCTGGAAAAAATCATGGAAAAATACACTCATGTAATACCTTGTACTTCAGAGTTAGAAGTGTTATTACGAAAAGCTGCAAAAAATGGGTTCTTGCAATATCTTCCAGGAGATGATTCATTCGAAATTAAAGAAAATATGCAATTAAACGAAAAACAGAAGCATGCACTTCAAATTGTCTCAAGCTTTATTAAAAAATATGGTTCAACTGGAGTTCAAGAAATATTAAACGTAGCTTGTTTTGATCTCCTAAAGAAGATAGTTGTCTATCCTGTCGAAGATGATTCAAAGTTAACCGATAAAAAAGGTAATATTCTTCCAGAAGCATATTTACTAAATGAGGACTCAACTGCAAAGGACTTAGCCCATGTTATACATGACGAATTGGGAAAAGGTTTTCTTTTCGCCATTGATGTCAGAACAAAAAGGAGATTGGGAGCTGAACATAAATTAAAAAATAATGACGTAGTTAAAATTGTCTCTGCAACAAGCAGGAAGTGATACTAATGTTATGTCTTGGAATAGAAAGTACGGCACACACTTTCGCTTGTTCTGTAATAAAGTACTCGGATTATGAAAAATATCCTAATATTCTTTCTGATGTTAGAGATAGTTTCAAAGCCGCTGACGGTTCAGGGATCCATCCCAGAGAAGCAGCACGTCATCATGCTTCGGTGGCAATAAACGTACTTAAACAATCTTTACAATCTTCTAAAATTAAATACAAGGATCTAGACATTGTTGCCTATTCAGCTGGTCCGGGTCTTGGGCCATGTTTGAGGATTGGTGCTGTCATTGCTCGATCTATATCTTCATTTTATGATAAAAAATTAATCCCAATAAATCATGCATTAGGACATATTGAACTTGGAATGACCCTAACCGGTGGTCTTGATTCTTTAGTCCTTTTAGTTTCAGGAGGCCATACTATGATACTCGTATTTAATAACAGAAGATGGCGTGTTATAGGAGAAACTTTAGATATCACATTAGGACAACTTCTAGATCAATTTGGCAGACACATAGGATTAGCTTCACCATGTGGCTCAGAGATAGAAAGGCTAGCAAAAAAATCATCCAAAAATTATATCTCGTTACCATATTCAATAAAGGGTAATGATGTTACTTTCTCAGGGATACTATCCGCTGCTAAGAGATTGATTTCAACTAATAAATACAGGTATGAAGATATGTGTTATTCGATTCAAGAGACTGCGTTTTCTATGATAACAGAAGCTGTTGAGAGAGCTCTCTGTGCTACTGAAAAAAGAGAACTACTAGTAGTTGGTGGTGTATCTGCAAACAAAGAACTTTCCCGTATGCTCAATCTTGCATGCCTAAGACATAAAGTAAAGTTCAATTCATGTCCGATTTCATTTGCAGGAGATAATGGAGTACAAATAGCATGGACCGGAGTATTGTCTTATTTGAAATCAAAAATTTTTGTAGATATTCCTAATTCCTTTGTCAACCAATCATGGAGAGTCGATAGTGTGGATGTTTTGTGGAGAAACTAGGCTAAGAATACTATTGACACAAAATTTTCGAGTACCTTCAATTATATTCTACCGAGTTGGCACGATTTTATTTCGGGCTCTGATAACGCCTATTACTATCACCCATCAAGTCAACAGAACCTAAATCCGGTAGCTTTTAATAATTTGTGAGTTTATGTATCATATGTTGAATAAACATTCTTTTCGAAAGTCTGTCTTTCTGTTTACGACACTGGTACTTGTAACAGGAAGCATAACTATAGCGATACCGTCTTTGAATATTAGTGAAGCAAACCCAAATAAATGGCAGGATCACAAGGATATGGTCTTTGGAGGTATCTCAAGCATTCAAAATAACGAACAAGGGAAACCTGGATGGGTTCTATCTGGACATTGGTTCACAAATATTATAAATAAAACAAAAGATAGTTTCAATCAGACAAATCCAGGGAAGTTTGATTCATGGTTCTATATGGCCATGTTAGATGGATCTGCAATGCATAAACATGCAATATCTAACTTTTCACTGAGTGATATTAGCAGTCAAGGCAATACCACGTCGTATAAGGGAACAGTCACAATAACGCTAAAGGAAGGGCCCGTTAAAGAAGTACCAATTGAAATAAAAGTAATGAACAATCACGTTATTACATTATCACTAGACGCAACTAAAACGAAGAGTCACTTCGGTGATACACCAATATACGGTATCATCCCAGTCAAAGCCGATATCATGAAGATGATGTCTCAGATGGGTAACAAGACTAAGATGGATACGCGTATGAATATGAGCCAAAAGTAACCAAATCAATTATGATCAAATCGCCTATGCCAATTCGATATTAAGCTAAAGATAAGCTAAAGATGAAACCAAATTCCACCCACACTTTTGCTTGAATTTAGTAAGGCTCAGCAAAAGATACCGATACCAACATTATTTTTAAGATATTTTTCTCATTAGCAATATGCTATAGTATCATCAGAAGAGCATTGTAGTAAATTGGTTTAGCAATATCGTTACCTTATAGTGATTATCTACTAATTTTTAAATAATCCTTTTTGGGTTTCTATTTCTTTTGCCCACTTTTGGGTGCTAAATACACTGAATTTATATTTTGTATCACCTATTTCTACTACGACCTTCGTAAGTATGAAGCCTTCAGAATTGACTTTGCTCACTCTATCTAACGTGGTATTCAATAAAACGTTTCCCATCTTTTTATTTAAAGTACTAAGGTTACCTTCTGTTTTTTCAAAAATAATCCTTTGATTGGTTAAACTTAAAATCCCACTACCAAGTTTTACTTCAGAGCAATCTTCTTCAAGAACCAATTTTTCTCCCGGATTTGGGTCTATTTGTGGTGCCATATTTTTATTTCCAGACTTTGGATATATTATCATTGCACTATTATGTCGAACTATTGTTCAAAGGAGCCGAATCAAACATTTACTTGACTAAATGGTATAATAAAAAGGCAATTTCAAAAATTAGAATTCCAAAAATATATCGACATAGGATGCTTGATGACGACCTGAGAAGGAGGAGAACCATCAGCGAATCTAAGATGATTACGCTGGCAAAAGAATTTGGCTTAAGAACACCATACATTTATTTTGTAGATCCCTTTCGTGCTGAGATAGTCATGGAATTTATTTCTGGAACAAGAGCAAGCAAAGTTTTGACATCATCAATTTGTAATGAGATAGGAAAGTTCGTTTCCACCCTTCATTTGTTCAATATAATACATGGGGACCTTACCCCAGCGAATTTCATTGTAAATAGAAAAATTACGATGATAGATATGGGACTCTCTTTCCATTCAACACGTAGAGAAGACAAAGCTATGGACATAAGACTATTCAAGGAAATTCTGAAGAGTACTTATTATCGTTATTATTCTGAATTTTTTGGTGATTTCTTGGATGGGTATAAATCTGTCAACTCAAAGGAATTGGATAAAATTTTGCAGAGGATAGATGAAATTGAAACAAGGAAAAGATATGCTCTTACATGAATATTCGGTGCCTATACAATTTTTTTATTCCACTTAAGCATCATTTGTAGGAATCGGAGTCAATAACTATTTTGACCTAATTCAACCTAGAGATTTTGGTCTTATATTAAGGAACAATTAATCCCGTGAGTATTTAGCAAATTTTCTATTTTGATTATTGATATAAAAGCGAAAAAGAATTTATTTCCACTTCCGGCGTAGCATAAATAGTTAAATTTCTATTCTTGTTCTTGTACGATGCACACAAAGCACAAACAACTACATCATCATTGAATTTTTTTGTTTCCGAACTTCGTATTATATGAAGCAAGAAGCATGGCAATATCCTCCATTCCCTTGCGTTGTCTTATTGGGATTTTTGGATCGTCTAAGTCCAGATTCCATTCTGATATTGGAACATCTTCAATAAGTCTATAATTATTCTCCTTAATTTCTTCTAGGGTCGGAGCGAAAACTCGTCCCTTCTCTATACATACACGTCGATTGCTTATTTCCGTTGATATGTTATTCACGTCGTGAATATCAGAAATATCTTTCATGTCGCGATCAACTCTGTCTAACGACGCAATCAACCAATTTATGAAATCATCAAATTTTGGGTGTAATGTATTCGTTGAGGCTATTTTTTTCTTCATTTATTGTCTACAAGTGCTAATGAAATCTTATTATCCATTGCGGTCATTTTTGTTTTGTTCAACAAGCCATCCGGCATCAAGGAGTTCTTTTGTTTCTAAGTCTAGTTCCTCTTTTGACTGCTTGCTTTCAGCCTCAGTCAGCCGTTTCTTAAAGTCTTCAACCCAATTAAGCATCTCATCAAGATAATTTCCCTCTACAGTTTTAAAGAATGTAGCATCGAAGACTTTTCTATATTCTGGATCTGGATCTACCAGTCGATCTTCCACCCTTTTCATTGAGAACATATCACGTAAATCTCCTGAAAGCGACTTAAGTGCATGTTTGTCCTTTGCTGTAAGATTGAATTCCATTACTAAGTTATTATACAAATAGATTATAAAA
The DNA here is from genome assembly GCA_046729135.1 of Thermoproteota archaeon. GTDB lineage: Archaea > Thermoproteota > Nitrososphaeria > Nitrososphaerales > Nitrososphaeraceae > TA-21. The sequence goes on from JBKPGB010000161.1 coordinate 20,604, forward strand.
TACTTTAAAAATGGTGGGATGAATCATGGTAGAAGCAGAGAGTACTATCTCCTCCACATTTAGCACAGGTATGCATTATTTTAATCACCATTTACTACGGCGATGAAGAGGAACTGTTATCTCGATGTATAATTGGTCCTTTACCGTATATTTGAAATGAATCAATCATCTTTTCAACTACTGGAAGGTAACTATCGAAATCAGGGGGCTTTGTAAAATATGCTAAAGCGTAGATGGAATCTCTCTCTGGAGCCATTGTTGCAACCATCATTACTTTTGAAGTAAACGACTTGTAGTCGTATGTTTTTTCAATTATACTAGGATTATGAGTTGTTAGATAAATGACCTTAAATGCCGGTTTATCGCTTAACGTAGTCGAACTATTTCTATAATACTTGAGCAATTTGTATTCATTCTTGGCCTCTTTGAATGTATCTCCATATTCATCTATCGATTTATAATCTCCCTTGGGAAAAATTCGAATATCAATACTTGCAGCATTTTGAGCAGGAACAAATCTCACAACAGTGTTAAATTCTGAATCACCTTGACCAACTGTCCACCCTAATGGGTTCTGGATGCTAAAGCCATAATCTTTATTGTTGTAAGTCAAAGCCGAATAATTAGACAATAGTGTAGAATTTGACAAATTTGACGTAGACTTTTTACCAAAGAGAAAGTCACATAGATTGCTAGGGGAAACACTTAGACATTTATTATATAGTTGCTCATACGGAGTTAAACCATTTCCATGTTGTGACATTAATGAAATTACGGTTATTGTTGATAGAAACAGTACTCCAATTGGAATTGACTTTGTATTGGTTCGCAAATATGCCATTATTATTTTTAGTTTACTGTTAATTCTAGACACATTGGAAATGTGGATATCGTCGGGAGAAGTCATTCTGAAATACTACAGTATAAAATACCTATTAACCTTACAAAATACAAATTCCAAAATAACTTGGCAAGATTGTAGATAGGTTATGATTCTGATCATTAAGAAGGATATTTTCTTTGGACTTCGTAAGAATCCAACTGGGTATTTATCTCTTTAATAAGATCGTGGAAACCAATTGGCTTCTGAAGGAATCCATTTATAATTTTCCTTTTAGTATACTCGTGAAATATATTATCATCTATTTCAAATGCAGTCATTAGTATCGTTCTCACGAACCGATTCGAATCCTTTATCTTTTTTAAGAATTCCATCCCGTTCAATCCAGGCATATTGAAATCAGATATTACTGCCACATAAGCATAACCATTATCTTGAAAATGCTCAAGTGCCAAGACAGGGTCTGTAAAAGTAAATATTGTGATTCCTGGAATACTTCGTAAAGCCTCATGAAAAAACATGGTGGTACCTGGGTCATCATCTATGATACTGACAATTCTATTATTAGCAGACACTGAGACTTAAGCCTCCCATATCGTCCTTAACAGCATTTCTATTAATTTTCCTGTACTAGATACTATAAAACGGCTTGAGTAGAATGTTATAAGAATTTATGAATCGGAGTTGTTATTTTCTGTCCGAACTCTAAACTGATTCATCAAATATCTTCATTCTCTTAATTCACGTCTTTCATTATCCAATTTCATTATTCCCGACCCATCAGATAATTGATGATTCATTGTTTATAAAACAAAGTCGAATTACACTAAATCAACGATTATAATTCGAGGTTGATTGATAATTCGCAAATTCATCTCTTACAATTTGACATAATCTACTAATTCTTACGGGTTTAACAAGAAACGAGTCTATAATTCCTTGTTTCAGATAATTTTCGAAAACTGGATTATTTTCAAATTCGTAACCGGTCACGAGTATCGTTCTTACCTTAGGATTAAGTTGTTTTACTTTTTTTAGTAATTCCAATCCCTTCATACTAGACATCTTCATGTCAGAAATAACCACAGCATACTGTTGTTTATTTTTCGTATAATGTTTTAGAGCAGTCACTGGATCGTTAAAACTAACAACAGAAGCACCTTCTACGTTACCACATAAAGCCCCCTTAAAGAGCAAAGAGATATCTAAATCATCTTCTACGATACTAACAATTTTATTGTTAGTAGGCATTGGAAGCAGCGATCCACCTGATGCTGTTTAATAACCGCCCCAAACTACTTATGTTTTATGATTTTTCAATGTTAAAAAACTAGCAAAAAGCACTAGGTGAAATAAGAGATCCTGATCTCAAAAGAGAGTTAGTAAGCGGTCAAACGCAGTTGATATCTTATACTGAATCATAGTACAGTTTTTCATTAACCTAATTTTGTCCCACATTCAGAATAGTATTTTTGTGTGAAAGAGTGAAAGACAAGTTTCAGGAAAATACCTGTAACCATATAATTGCTACGACCAAATGATATCTGATGCGCAGATTGTATTACGACTTTATCTGCGAGAAATTGGGCAATAAATTTTATAAGATAGTCTTCAGTTCGTAGTCGATATGGAAGCAGCGAAAATTGTTACTACCAGCAAAGTTCCAAAGTGGAAGGCTTCCGGAGACTGGTTTGATGTTTGCAAGTGCAATATACCATGTCCATGCACATTCGCTCAAACTCCTACTTACGGTGATTGCGAAGGGGTAATGGCATATCATATCAAGAAGGGACAGTATGGGGAAACATCACTTGATGGATTGAACGTCTTGATATTAGATTACTTCAAAGGCAATATTTGGGCTGGTGAAACGAAAGTAGATATTGCATTATTTTTTGACGAGGGAACCAATGAAGAGCAACGAAAGGCTTTGGATATGATTTTTACTGGAAAGGCCGGTGGATTCATGGGAAAATTTGCAAATTTAATTGGAGAAGTCCGTGGACTTGAATATGCCCCTATCAAATTTGAAATGGCTGATGATCTCGCCTATTGGAGTGCGGAGATACCAGGAAAGGTAATCGCCAAGGCTGAAGCGTTGACCGGTCCGACGACTCCACCTGGCAAACGAGTTCAGACAATCAATGCTCCTGGCAGTGAAGTTGGTCCCGGCTCTGTTGCAACGTGGGGAACAGCAATATCAGACGAAGTGGATGTACCACGTGTTCGCTTCCAATGGAAGAGAAGTGGCAGATCAAGTAAGCATTTTCCGTTTTATTGGACCGGTCCATGAATGAGACCGTCCACCACTACAAAATTATGAGGGAAATTTTTACCATAGATGATTATAATGTATGATAAACTATTCCAAGCAGCAAAGTTAGATTTCGAGTCGGTTAAGATCTTAAACGACAATAATCTTTCTGCTCCAGCTATTTATCATTGTGCTCAGGCAGTTGAAAAATGTTCAAATGCAATCCATGCTTATTATATGATAAAATTACAACATGTGCCTCGACGTGACGTAGGTGATAATTTAAGAAAAAAATATGGCGATAATTTGCTTGAATCCACAAGAGGAATTGTCAAATCTTTGCTTGAGTTGTATATTGAGAGTGAAGTGCGCCAAGACAGGAAAAAAGGAGAGATAAAAAAATTAGAAAAAATAGTTGGACCTAAAACACCACACATTCGTAATGTTATTCATCATTTTGATGTATTAGTGAATGTAATTTACAGTCGATACAATTTAATTATTAATGAAAAATATGACGAATTTGATCCCATACACCAACTAATAAAAGCGGAAATCTCAGAGATGAATAAAAAATATCTCAGGTATTTCTATATAGTATTAAATCTGTCAGGCATGTTAATTCTTTTGGAAGAGTATTCAAGATATCCAATGCATGATCTGTCATATGATAACGTTAATTTACTAAATAATATTATCAACAAACCTGACGTCGATAGAATATCTATTATGATCGATGACTTGGTTGGACTAGTGCCTGGAGTATGGAAACAAATTGATTATTTTAAAAAGAAAATCAATAAATAAATATTTGAAATTATGAAATAAAATAAATCTTTATTTTTAAAAGTCAAATCACAAGTGTGCTTGAATTTACCAAGACCATAAATATTACAATGAAAGGGTTTCTTTGTGACAATCGCAACGCTATTCTGCTACCTGTTTGACTGAATCTTCAGTGGAATTCTCATGATCAAATTTAGGACATTTCATTTTATATTACCTTGACTGATCATAAAACCTAAAAATGAAGATGTATTATGTGTATATACAAGTATGTCGAGGCAAGTACTTACAGCGTGTTTTGTCACATCTTTAGTCATAATATTCGTATTTTCAGTTAACTTTGTGTTTGGAACACAGGACGATAACAAGACCACACTTTCAATATTATTCATTCAAATAGGCAAACACCCTAATGCAGGAAGAGTTCTGATTGATCATGCGCTTGACGTTTTAAAAAATGAAACTGGTGCTGTAACAAATGTAAAGTATCTAGAATATCCTTACAACTTAACAAGAAGTGAAACGATTCGCTTAATTTCTAATCAATCTCCGATTGACATAATTACGGTAGATCAGATATGGCTAGGCGAATTTGCCCAAAAGGGACTACTCACTGACCTGACAAATTACACTACCCAACGGTGGAATAGAAACGGAGAATCAGACTGGTATGTCGAAAATTGGGAAGGTGGAAAGTCACAGGGGAAAATTTATGGTATATGGGCCTGGACAGACATAAGGGGAGTATGGTATTGGAGGGACATGCTAGATGAAAGTGGCGTGGATCCCAACTCACTAAAAACATGGGATGGATATATTGCAGCAGCAAAGAAACTTAATTCAGTACTTCAGCCTAAAGGAATAGAAGGGGTTCATCTCACTGGAGCTGGACATTCCCCAGATTTATGGTATCCTTATCTTTGGATGCTTGGAGGAGATATCCTAGAGCGGAGAGAAGGACATCCCACAAAGGGTACTTACTGGTTTCCTGCTTTTAATAGCTCTGCTGGCTTGAAGGCACTTTCCTTTATACAGGATCAAGTTAATGCAGGAATAAAACCACAGAAGGAGCATTATTGGGGTAAAGAGTTTAATGACAGGAAGTTCGCAGTTATGATAGAAGGATCTTGGCTTCCAGATTTTGCGCAGAAACCAATTCAAAATTCTGGGGACAGAATTGAATTTGAAAAACAAATTGGGTTTCTTCCTATGTTTCCAGTCCCTGTTAAAGGTAACCAAAATTCTACGTTAATGGGTGGATGGGAATTTAGTATTCCCAGCACGTCTCTTCACAAAGCCCTGGCATGGAAATTGATTACGATAATGCTGGAACCAAAGATACTTGCTCCATGGTTGGAGGAACATGGTTTCCTGCCGACCCAGATAGCAATAGGAGAAGGTGGATCCCGCCCCCATACATCAGCTCATATTCCTTATTATGACAAGATGATTTCTGCTATTCCTTTTGGAGGAGCCAGACCAAATATTCAAGAATATCCAGAGATTGCTCACTATATTAAAGAGGCATTAGACGCAGTTTATTATGGTACAAAGGATCCTAAGGAAGCATTAGATGATGCAGCAGCAAAATCTGCAGCTATACTGGGATGGAAATCATAGCGTATTCGAGATCAAGATAATTATTTCTATACTTCTATACTCACAGCTATACACTAGGTGACCGCGCCTTTTCAGAGCCCAAATCCATTTAATCTCAAAAATGCCCTTCAAGCGAATTTCTAATCAGATTTATTGTGTATATGTATGCTAAATTTTTTATTTTGGTATTTGGTTTTTTTCTAAAGTTGAGAAGGATAATATTTGCAAGTACTAATGAAAGCAAATTTAATGAAATTTTTCTCTATCTGAAAACCTTTAACATCGAATTAGAATTTGTAAGATTTGAGAGTATCGAAATTCAATCAAATAGATTGGAAGATATAGCATTGCAAAAATCTGAAGAAGCATATGGTAAGATAGGGGAACCATTGATAGTGGAGGATACTGGACTTTTTATAGATTCACTCAAGGGTTTTCCTGGTCCTTACTCCTCGTTTGTTCTTGATACCATTGGAAATCAAGGAATTTTAGATCTACTCTTAAAGAAGACAAAAAGATCTGCACTTTTTAGATCAATCGTAGCATATAGGGACAGCAATAAGTATATGACCTTCTCTGGTGATACAAAAGGCACTATAAGCGAGCATATTACAGAAGGTGGTTGGGGCTACGATCCAATATTTATTCCGGAGGGTTCAACAGCTACCTACGGACAGCTGGGTATAACAAACAAAATGGGAGTGTCACACAGAACACACGCATTGAACAATTTCGCAAAGTGGTACTCTGGAAATTATTCTAGAGAACAAGAATTTTAATCACTGAGTAATTGGCTTTTCGTAACCTTCAATCCACCTTTCAGTATACCTTTTGAGATTCTGAAGAACTACTATTCTTGATATTTCACTTTCATCCATAAGAGAGAATGTTTCTAAGTATTGGCAAAGTAAATGTGAGTAACTCCTAATTTCATCCATTTCCAACATATCTGAATTTTCTAATCTTTGCGTAGACATACCTATATGCATATATGATTTTATTTCTATAAAATGTGGATTGGCTCTTCTCATGAGATCAGCAAATTCCTCTATGTAATTCTTTGAATTATTAAAATTCCTTATCATGGTCATTCTCAATACCGTTCTTGTATCCATTTGTGATAATAATTCAAGACTCTTTTGCCATCTGTCCCATGCATCTCTGTATCTAGGTCTATTGACCAGTGTGAACATTTTCTTATTTGAGGCATTAGTTGAAAGATACAGCTGTGTTGGTAGGGACTCTTCATCTATCAATCTTTGAAGCATCTCTGGTTCCTGTCCATTTGTGACCAAAAAGATTGATTTTGTATTCTTTAGGGTTTTAAGATATCTGATCAGGCTTGGCAGTTTTGGGTACATAGTAGGTTCTCCAGAAAGTGATATTGCATAGTGCTGGGGGAAAAGTGATTCATCAAGTTTTATCTTATCACATTTTGTGTTACCATAATGTCCTACGATGAGTTTTCTTCGTTCCTCTAATAAATTATTAATTATCATATCTGGTTCATCAACCAGATCTTCGGGCATCTTTAGAGTATCATAAAATTCGGTAGGGCGCCAGCAGTAAATACATCTATTTTCACAGTTCATGGCAGTTGGTGTCATTTCCATGCATCTATGAGTTGAAATACCATAGAATTTGTGTTTATAACAGGTTCCTTCGTTGGAGAAAGACTTTTTTGTCCAATGACAAAGTTCTACTGCAGAATGATTGTAAACACCATATTTCGCTTTCTTTAGTTTTGCTTTGGTTAGAGGTGAGATTTGAATAAGGTTTTGGGTATCTGTATGTGAAATATATTCATCAGAACAACTCATAGTACAAAAACTAGTTGCACAATGTCATTTAAATGTTAAAATTTATCTTAACCTATCATGGACTGGTAAAATTTAAAATGTAATGAGATGAGACTTTTTTTGAGCCTATTTTTGTTATTCATGCGACCAAATTATTTCATTCCAAACAATTTCCAAAACTTCTTTATATTGTTATGATTCTAAAAAAAGCCAATTCAAGATGCTAGACACCGATCAAATTTTAAAAATTGCCCTTGATATGGTTGACTGGAACTCAATACCTGCCGATACTGCGGTTCATGTACATGGTAAGAACATAAAAAAGGTAATGTTAATGATAGATGTAACCACCGCAGATCTAATGCTTGCAAAGAATTTAGGTTGTGATGCAGTGATAAGTCATCACCCGATTGGTAAAGCTGCTATAAATTTTTACAAAGTTATTGACAGGCATATCGACTACATGAAGGAAAATGGCATTTCAGAAAAAACTGCTAGATTGTCTGTTATGGACCTAAAGAAGAGAATAGAAATCAGGAATCATGCTCAGATATACTCTTCCGTTATTGATTCTGCAAAAATATTAGGTATGCCATTACTAAACATTCATCAGCCATGTGATGAGTATGCAAGAAGAGTAATTTCTCGAAAGATTCAGGACAGAAATCCAAATTTAGTATCAGAGATCATTACAGCTTTAGAGGAAATACCAGAGTTCAAAAAAGCAGAGACTAAGATTCAAGTTGCTTATGGACGACTTGATTCTTACGTAGGGAAATGGGTTGCAGTAATAGCTGCAGGAACTAATGGTGGATATCTTGTAGCTAGGAATTATTTTGAAAATGGTATTTCCACGGTTCTTTATCTTCATATTGATTACAACGATTTGGTCAAGTTAAAGGAGAGTAATATTCAAGGCAACCTGGTAGTATTAGGACATCTGGCGGGAGATTCAATTGGTATTAATGCATTGGGCAATAAATTGGAAAAAGAAGGAATACAGGTTGTTCGAAAAGATATCATTACAATTTAGAAATGATTTATCTAACAATTATATACTGTAAACATATCAAAGCAATGTTGATCGGCCTTCGTAGTATAGCCTGGTCAGTATAGGCGGCTGTGGACAACAAAATGAATTTTTGTTGGAAGAAACCGCTCGAGGAGGGTTCAAATCCCTCCGAAGGCCTTACATAATAAACTTACGAAGGTTGTCGAGTATAAGCTTGCTACGATAGGAAGATAGACCACCAATATTGTTCTTTATTATTATATCATTTCCGTTATAATTTTTGCAGCCTTCTTGGCCCCATTCTTTACATCAGCCCTATTAGTTCTACCCAATTCTAATTTTTCCTCTATTAAAGTTTGTAATCTTGATATATCATCATATGAGTAATCCAATTTCTTTGCATTTTGTTCCTGTTCAAAATGATCCTTGATAGGTATGAAAATACCTGGAGTTCCGTAAACAAGGGACTCATCGATAGTCGATCTTCCAGCCAATGATACTACAAGATCTGATGCACACACATATTCGTGCAAATTATCTACAAACCCAATGTTTCTATAGCTGGTATTATTATTTTCAAATTTAGATAATGAGGGCCCTAGAGCAACTAATAAATCTAGATCCGTTTTCATTTTTAAATTCTTATATGCACTTATAGCTCTTTCAATTAAGTATCGTCCGGCGCTAGTTCCACCAATAGTAACTAATATTGTTCTCTTTTCAATCCCTAGTTTTTTACGTAATAAGGCCCTATCAGTTATACTTAAATTTCTTACAACTGGTCCTACATAAGATATATTGTCGATGTCCTGTCCATTATCAGGAATAAGAACACGATTACACTTTTTTAACATATTTTGCATGGATATGTTCATTCTAGATTCAATCGCTGAAAATATTCCCTTAACAAAATGGGTTTCTAGTAAGTCAGTAATTAGTACTCGTTTGCGATTTCTTTTTTCCCCCACGGCTATTGAGGCAAAATCTTCATCGCTGACTATCAGACTATCTTCATTTTTGTCCACAAAACGAGTCGCAATTAACTTACATTTTCTATAATACATGAAATATTTAAAAAGCCACCTCAAAGGTGAGCGTAACTGCATAAGACTATCAATATCAAATTTTTCGGGGCTATATACATCATCAACGACATATCCATTCTTGGAAAAAATGTCATATGCTGGTCGACCAGTAATAATCAAGATTTTTTCCTTCGTCAAGGACTTTAGCTCTTCGCAAATGGCAATATCTCTAGCAGCATGTCCTAATCCTATTGGGCTCACGAAGAATATTATCATTTACTCTTGCGTAATTATACCAATGGTGAAAATAAATTTTAGCATGAGTTCATAAAGGAGAAGATCAATTGCAATCTTTCATTATTAGTTATTATCCTATAAAGAAAAAAGCCTGACCTTTGCCAGTTTTACACTGCATTAGAATTGATAGTTAAATACTACATTCATGTAGATGTCGACAATTAGATGTTGAAGTGCAACTATGGAATGATACTATTCTTATAATTACTAAAATTTGTTAATTGGTTATATAATACTTGTAATTACATATAAGTGGTGACAAAAACAACATTACGCATCATCCTTGGAACTGTGGTGTCTGGAATCATGGATATATCCTTAGGCTAGTCCTGGCTCAGGTGGGATTTAGACGGTTTCTGCTTTCGGTTTTTCTGAATTTTTGATGATGATAGAATACTTCATTTCTATAATTCGCAAGAAGTTCGAACGAAAAAAGAAGTAGCCGCAAGGTATTCATTTAGGAATATATACATAGTGTGATTCTCATTCTAATCTAACACTATCTTGCAAGATACTGCCTCATTCATAATGGTAACGTTTTCCAATTATGGAGTACACAGTTTTTTAAATATGAAGAACATTTGAAGATACTTATTTGGAAAATCTTGTCCGGCAGGATATATTGTAGGTAGTAGTAAGAATTCGGCATTATTGAATAAACCGATAAGAATATTTGAGTGGTACGGAATCATGATATGACAGGTGAAGATGATACCTGAAAGTACTATTGATTGCGGGTGGCAGTGGCAGCAGGGCGAAGCCTTTTTCTCTATACACCCCAAAACCAATGATCTCTCTAGACGGACGACCGGTGATAGACCATATACTAAGGTACCTTGCAAAGTTTCCGGAGGTAGAATCATTCGTGATTGTATGTGAATTCGACGACCATGGAAAACAGATTATTAATTATTTTGAAGGTAAGGAAAGGATCGTAGGTAAGCAAATTGTGTTTGTAGAAGACAAAAAAAATGGGACTGGAGGTGCGATATTGAACGCCGAAACAGAGATTGGAAGGGATGAGTCCTTTATTGTATGGTTTGCTGATAATATGTGTGCACTGGATATCGATAGCTTTGTAAAACAATACAAATTTTTAAATGAAAGTCAAAAAAATCGTGGAAAAAACATGATCGGAATGGTTATGACAAGGGATTACCGGAGAGAAGAAACGGGTAGGATTGTATGCGATCCAAATGAAACTAACAGAATTATGGAATTTACTGAAAAACCATTTACAAAATTAGATTTGCCCGAGACTCTTGGAATATATATTTTTAGTAATACTTTGTTCTCATTCATACGCAAACAAAGAGAAAGTTCAAGCATTGGTAACAGCGTGGATCTATCTTTTGATATCCTTGCCAAATTACCGTCACTTGGTTTTGGATTGTATTCTTATCCTATTTCCAATCGCATTGATTGGATTGACATTGAATCTCCAGTTTACGCAGAAAGAAACAAAGAACTAGTGAAGAGGATTCTTGCGCAAATGGGGTAATGAAATAACGGTATAATTTCAATACTTTTATGAAGATTTTAGAAACTGAAACCGGCCAGTCGTACTTTATTTTGTTATCATTAATGAATGAAGATTGCGTCTACCTCTTTTCTATACTTGAGAAAGAAAATTGGTTACTAACAACATGATAGTTAAAATAGTATGAAGTAATAATCATGAATTGTGAACAAATTTGGTTTTTATACAGATAAATCAGATAATCCATTTGAAAGTCAGTTAGTAGGATTAGAAGAACAAAAGAGAGCATTATTGATCGAATTACGCACTTTCATAAAATCGCTCGGTGACAATGTCATTGAAGAAACAAGACCCCACAGGATAGCTTATGCTAAATCTTTGAACTTTAGAACCTTTGTGGATGTACAGCCAAAAAATAATTCTTTGATAATTTCTATTAGGAAAGGTAGAACTGAGCCTATCACTACTTGTATACTCGACAGTCAATCAGAATTAAAAGCTATCAAAGAGCAGATTACTGAGGCGTATAAGACAATTAAATAATACTTTTTTTCCATAATAAATCCTATCCTAGGTAACAAAAGTATTGGCTTCTAGAACCAATTAGCATCAATAGTTGTGTACTGTAGCCGATCCGTTACATAAGGAGTTAAGAACTGATTGGATTTTATGTCAAGTTTGTAAAAATGAGATAAAATAAATTTATGGACTAATCTTGCTTGTATGCTTTAGCCTCATCTTTAGTAACTTCAAACCACACTTTATCTCCGTCGAACCTTAAGACTTTGCTCTTAGGCAAGAAAAACTTGTCCTTATCAACGGTGCCTTTTTTTGTTACCACCATTTTATCCCTTACTTCTTGAACCTCGCCCAAATCGTAGTCCTCCAGCCCTCTTGCTTCCTTTTTTATTATCTTATCCCAATCTTCAATTTCATCCATGTGCTTGTACAACTCGGCCTGATCTTTAGTAATTTCAAACCACACTTTATCTCCGTCGAATCTTACCGCTTTATCCCTTGGTAAGTAAAACTTATCTTTATCAACAACTCCTTTTTTTGTTACTACACGCCATTCTTTTACCTCCTGAATCTCGCCAAAATCGTAGTCCTCCAGTCCTCTTGCTTCCTTTTTTATTATCTTATCCCAGTCTATTGTTTCGTTCATATACAAAGTTCATATAACAACATTTCATATAAAGATCAAAGAACATAAGGTTTAAAACTGATAACAAGGCAACTAGTGGGACGTACGTCAAACGTTGATGAACAAGAAACAACCGAGTCCACAACCGAGCCCACCAGTTACCTCGCGCGTTTAGGCAAACGGTGCTGGGGGCTGCCAATATTTAATGAATTTGGAGAAAAGATACATAAGATTTATTCAATAACGGATTAAGACTCTAAGTATGAAACTTCAAATCGTCTAACAGTTATAAGTTTTATTGACCATAAATTAGTATCCGAAAATCTAAAAATGATAATAATATTGGAGAAGGATAAGATAACAGAAAACGTGAAGTACAAGTTGCTCAAAAAGGGATTATCATTAATCGGAATGTCAGATAAAGATATAATATTTAATAAATTAAAACCTAACTTGCGTTCAAAATGAAATAATTAACATAGCAATCTTTACTATCGCTATTATCACCATTCTTATCACTAGTTTGTTGGTGATTATCTTTTTTTGTTCTGATAGTCCTCAAAAGTTGAATTGTTACTCGTTATTATTAGGTGGAAACAGAAATAGACTTTATAATCTGGGATGCATTCGAGAGCGATTTGTAAAATGTCCTTTTGCTATCTGAAAACAAAAACGTTAAAGTATCTTGCTCAGTTATTTTTCCAAGGACAATTAACATCTTGCCTGCTTGTCCTTTAATCTTTTCAAATTCTACCATATCACTTGCAGATGGGTGGTTTTGAATGGAATATTTGTGAGGGAATTTACCGGTACTGTTGAAGAAAAAGTAGTCCACGCTAATTTGATCCTCGAAGTTTGCTAATGCCCTTGATGGGACTACTGGCTTAACTGTGTCAGAATACAGTAATGAATCACTTGGATCATAAATTACAGAAACTTTCATTCTGGTCGAATTTGGGTTCGTAACAATCACTTCCGTAAAACCATTAATATCGTTATGCGTAGTACTATTAACGACCCCAGTAGGAGGATATAAAAAAGTAAATTTTTGACCTGGATCGTTGTATCTTTTCCAGTTCTCAACCTGTGCATTGCCTAATTGTAAATGACTAACCGAATAAATAGAAAAAATCAAAATTGCTGTGGGCAAAATCTTGATGCCTGTCTTGAAAATCAATTAGATAGAATTACCACTTAGATAGTCACTAAGGATATTGTCAACAAAGTTTAAGAATAAGTTAACGACCGGTGGGATTAGAGGCGTACGCGATAACGGACGAAAATGATCCCACTGGCTAACGTAGCACCACTATGTTACGATTGATTTATTATTAGTCAACAAAATATAAAATAATTTAAACACGGGTGGGATGAGTAGTATTGGATCCGAGTAAGAAGGATCCCCCACCGCGTGTGATGTATACTTCGCAATTTTTATGGACAACAAATTATATGAGAATTTTACTGGTGGGACGAATGTCAAATTCTGGAAAAGCAGTCCCATCAGTAAATGAAGCGGTTAATTTGAATTACACAACAAACTATAAAATAATTTAATCTGGTGAGATGAGTGTGAGTAAAGTAAATTTAATTATGAACACTATGGTATAAAATTATTTTCCAAACTGGTGAGGACGACCTTGACTTGTAAAGACGTCCCCACCAGTTGTGAGACTGTTTTCTCGACTGAACTGAATCGTAGTAATAGATCTTATTCAACAAAATATAAAATAATTTCAGTAGGTACCGGTAGAACTTGATGCAGCGGAGCGGTCCCACCGGCCCCATGAAACGTATATGAAGAGCTGCAAGGAATCCACCTACGAAATATAAGAATTTGACTTACCTAAGTTATCTCTGGAATTAGTCTATTTTTCATTAATGCAAACTTGATATAAATCCAATCTAGAATCCTTAGTTCGCTATGCAATTTGTCTGCCTCAATTGTAGATTATGACAATGTTCCGGCATCTTAAAAAGTAACATTTCTTTATTAATAATATATCCGATAATATTGGATCAGACACAAAGAATAATATTTTTTCTGATAAGAAAATTGATAAGAATGTTTATACGAAAATCAATGTATGAAAATTAGACTTACATTCTCACCAAAATTATAAGTCCAACGATTAATGTAGCAGCCGTTAATATTAGCGACAAAGCGACAGAATAGTCCGTTTGAAGAGATCATGATCTGTCATTCCTTTATATCACTCATTCTTTAATATTTGACGACATTTCCAACACAAAGAATTCCAACTCATGTTTAGATATCCACATTTAGGACACTTGACTTTTTCAGTCATTGCTTATTTTCTATAGGTGCCAAAGGTATCTTGTTATCTATTGCGGTAATTTTTGCTTTTAGGTATGTGTTAAAAGCTTCTTCTGTGGCTTTCCCGCTATCATTGGCATATACATGCACGC
>JBKPGB010000162.1:0-9377 GCA_046729135.1 Thermoproteota archaeon
CATATCTGTCTTGTTCATTAATTATTCTGGCGGCATCCTCCTCTAGGCATATACTTTGGACACCTACTCTAATGCCATCAACATCCAAAAAACCGTTTCTGCCTACTAGTATTGTTCTTTGAAATCCAGTCGTATTTGAACCGTCAATTACTATCTTTCTCATTACATGTAGTTCATCTTCAATGGTGCAGTGGAGTGCCAGAGATACGGATAATACTATTTCTAGTGCCTCCCTGTTTTCCATCAGGGGAGGTTCCTCATCTGATTCTATCAAGCAGTTCGAATTCTTAGAAGATTGATATTTTACTGTCTTAATTTTCTTAGATTCGAAAAGGGCCGCTTGATCATAAGATCCCATCTCGCTTTGAGTCGGACGTAGGTTCCTGTTAAAAGTAAAATCATATTGAGTAGAATCAGTTATTTTGCAATTGCAAAATAGTTTATTTTTTGAATCTAGCTGTTGATGGATTTCAAGTCCAACCTTTAGTTTATCTTGAACAGAGGCTTCATTTTTAACCAATATACAAATAATAGAACAGAAACTTCTTATTATTATTTACAAATCGCCAAGAAATCTTTAATTTCATGACTTGGATCTATATCCATGATTTAAAATGATAGCTCATCTTTCCTCTATTTTGCTTGCAATATTACCCAAGGGGACAGTAAGAGATGAGAGTACTTTTTTCATACTGGTTTCGATTCTTGTTGCATTAGTTGTAGCCGCATACATAATGAGATTGAGAAGAAATAGACAAATTCAATAAGCCAAATTATCATTCCGAGCAGTTTCAGCGTTCACCTATTGATTAATGGATTTTAAACGTTTATCATATTAAATTCTAAAGTTTGAAACCTTACTTGATTTAATCATATTTGTAACTACTCTTTTCAGAGAATCAATATCTACGTCGTGATATCTGCCATACGAGTTATTCAATTTAACCAGTGCTCTCTTCATAATAGAAATACAAATTGCTAGTTCCTCTTTTTGGTAATGTACTAAAGCAGCGGCAACAAGAATGATACCGTTCAACAGGTCTCTTTCATCACCCTGGGTATGTTTCCATATACCTTCAAGAACCTCATGCGTTTTCCAATATTTTTCATTGTTGAAAAGTTCACGGGCCAATTTTATGGACTCTTTTTTATCAAGTTCCTTTTCAATAATCCTATCAATATCTATAATTGGAGCTATCTGTGAAAGTTTGGATTTTATTATTCCTATTTCTGTTGAGGTAGCTATGCTTATATCAAGTTCAAGAAAGTCACTTGCGACCCTAACATCCCTAATTATAATTTTGTCATCATGTAAAATATTTCGAGATAGAGAAAGGATCGAAGTTGCATCTTTTGGAAGGTATTTCTCATTCTTAAGGTATACCATGTACCTTATCAGCTTATTCACCAAATCCATTCATTTTATAGTCTTTACGTGCCACATACCAAAATAGATTGTTGTGCAAGCATTGAGATAGTATTCCTCTAGAGTTCTATTTTTGTTTGTCATAACACGTCCAACGCACTTACAGATACTCAAAGCTTAAACTTCAGCCAAATTGATAATAATGATAAATTCAAATGACTTAGTAAATTGTTTTGAGTTTAGGTAATTAATAATTGAAAAGTGTAAATAAATATGGTGTTTCTTTTTTTCATCAAGCGTCCAAGAACTTGGTAGACTTAGACATTTTACTATTTTCAGCCCAGAGTCATCTATGAATTTTCCCCATCCCCACATGGATTTATCTCGTGAATATTGTTTGTAGGTATGAGTTCCCATTAACGTAATACCTACGTTATGCATTTTTGCTTTATATTTCTTAAATTGATCTATCATGCTGTACGATATCATTTCACCTAATTCAGGAAGTGCAGAAATGAAAATCATGGTGTTTTCCATTCTGAATTGCGAGTAATCTATCGAATTCGAATCACTATTAATTACTTCATATTTTACTTTACTAGAATTAGATATTTCATTTTGTAGATTACATAGTTCTTTGTCAATCTCTACGCCTATAGAATTAAGACCAATTATGCTACCACAATAAATCAATCTTCCATCCCCTGATCCGATATCTATGATATTTTTGAATCCCAGATCTTTTGCAACCGAGATCAGTAAAAGAGCCGACAGTCCCCATGTTGGAAAAAATGGTTGATAACTCGTATCATATTTTTTGGAACTCAGCCAAAATTGATTAATATCCCCTCATAGGAAATGCACGGCATATTAGAGAGCCTTAGATTTTGTTCTTTATAATATATCTTGTTATGCTTAAAGAAAGTATGCAGTTTTTCCAAAATAGTCATGTCAAATAAGCTTTGTCTATTTGGAACTGGGATAAATTCCCTGATATAATTGTACGAATGAAATTCGTGAAGATATTCGTCCTTAAGTTTAGCCAAATGCTGTTCCAAATAGTTGAGATCCAACTAATACTCACATTGGTAAATTTTTAGTAAGAACTGAAAGTATCATATAATATACTTGACATAATTATAGTGTAATTGTCGCAAATAATTCATGATCTTCCGAATAAATCCAATTTGTGTACAAATTTATTCTATTGCTATCGACCACATTTAATGGTATTATTGTTACTTGCGCAAAGATCATTTTATTTGAAGTGAGGAAAATAAAGTTGGCCGGCAAGGAATATCTGATTGACAATTTTTCATTTCATCAATTTCAATAGAATACTAGGAATTTCGGCAGGTCTTTTTGCTACAGGAATATTCACTCTTGAGAAACTGGAAATTTTTGATTCTGCAGAGCCATAATTTCCATAAACAATTGCCCCTGCATGTCCCATTCTTTTTTCCTTTGGTGCAGATCGTCCTGCAACGTATGCTACAACGGGTTTACTGAAACCTGTTTTTTCGATATACTGAACGAGGGATTCCTCAGCATCTCCTCCTATTTCGCCAACTACCACAACTGAGTCTACCTCATCCCGATCACTTATGAGATCAAAAGCTTCTATCAAATTAGTCCCATTGATTGGATCGCCTCCTATTCCTAGAGCTATTTTTTGTCCTATTCCTGCTCTAGACAAATGAAACGAAACTTCATACATTAGCGTCCCACTCCTAGAGAAAACTGCAGTATTACCCTTCTTAAATGGTTGGGACGGCATAATTCCGATTTTATTTACTGAGGGGACAATTACCCCCGGGGTATTTGGCCCTATTATTCTTGCATTATTGGTCTGTGCGTACTCCAAAGATTCCATTGCATCACGTACTGGAACGTGTTCTGGAATTGCTACAAGTAATTTTATTCCACTATTCACTGCATCTTTTATTGCAGAAAGAAAGAATTGGGCAGGAACAAATATTCCGGATATCTGTACATTGAAACTCTTGCTTGCATCGTTTACAGAATCAAAGACAGGTATTCCTTCAAATGACTGACCCCCCTTATTGGGAGTTACACCAGCCACAATGTTTGTTCCGTATTCTCTCATCAGCCTAGTGTGAACAGAGCCAAAATTTCCTGTTATTCCCTGTATTACCACGGGTTTATTACCATAGTCAGGATCTTTGGGTTTACCTACTAGAATATCAAAAATATCAAATTTTTTATACATCTATTTGCTCAACCCTATATACTGGACTAATGATGAAATAGCTTCTTCTACTGTATCATATAATTTTGCATTACTGCTAGATAGCATTTGTTTAGCTTTGTCTGATTCTGCACCTGAAATTCTAGCGTAAATTGGTACAACAATCATACCATCTTTGTATGCATCAAGGATAGCTTGAGCTACCAAATCAGTTCTAACAATACCACCGAACAAATTTACCAAGATCCCCTTGACTTTTTTTAATTTGCTTATGACCTCTAACGCCTTGAAAATTGTTTCAGTAGTAGCCCTTCCACCAAAATCTAAAAAGGCGCCCGGTTTTCCACCAGCATCATTAACAATGTCCAATGTTGACATGACAAGACCAGCTCCATTACCTATTATTGCAATGTTTCCATCTAATTCCACGAAGGAAAAGCCGCTTTTTTCCGCTTGTTCCTGCAATTCAGAAATTTGAATATATTTTCTTAATTCAGGATGTCTAAATATTGAATTATCATCAATAATTATTTTTGCGTCCAGTGCCAGACATGTTCCGTCTCTTAGTATGGCTACAGGATTTATTTCTGCCAACTCAGCCTCCTTTTCTCTAACTAGTTTGGCCAGTTTTATGACTATATTCGAAAATGATTCAGCAGTTACACCGCTTAGGCCCAGATTTTTTCCGATGCTTTCTGCAATAGCTTGAGTTATTCCGGTAATAGAAATGTCTTGGATTACTTTATTTTCAACACTTTCAATATCCATTCCTCCCTCTGCAGAAGAAATTAGTGAATAAGTCCTTTTTCCTCTATTCAGGAACAGTGAAAGATAAAGTTCCTTATCTATATCTACAGCCTCTTCAATTAAGATTACACTTGGATATTCCCCCTTTACTTCTTTATTTAATAATTCTGTAAACCTTGGTTCAAGCTCTTCCTTTTTCATGCATTTTAATATAGCGCCAGCTTTACCTCTACCTCCAACAGTTAACTGTGATTTAAGTACTACAGGGAATTTGAGATTGTCTGCAACTTGACTTAATTCCGAATGGTTTTTGGCAAGATATGATTTTGGAATAGCAATATCGTACTCGGTAAATAATTCTTTGCCCTGGTATTCTAATAATTTCATTCAGCAAGAATGTGAAGCCTATGTGGTGACTTATAATCTTATTTAAGCGAATGAATCATTTTGAAAATTTATATATCTACTTCTAAATCCGTATTCTATGGCTGAAAAAATGACAGCAGTATGGCTTATCATTTTGACGATAATTGCATGTGCTACAATACCTGCTGTCATGATATGGTTGACAACAACACCCACTGCGTCCAAGCCTCATCTGATACTGGGTATAATTGAATTTCTTCCATCTGGAAATAGTTTGTTAAACTAGTAAGTCAGTTTCTCTTCCATGACGTGATATATTGTTTCAAAGTATTTCTGACAGCTTTTTTTTTGACAATTTGTATCTGACAGATTAAGAACAGATTTTATGAGAATAGAAAAAGTGGAAGCGAGTAATAGATAAAGGTGAGAGATTAAAACATAGTAATCATGACAGTTGCTTTAAAGGTGCATCCTTCATTTTTTAGAGAATTTGCTACAAAGACATGGGTTTCTCCTGCTGACGTAATTAAGGAACTGATTGAAAATGCCTTTGACGAAGACGCAACAAGAGTTCTGATAACTATTCTAAATGATTATTCCATTTCCATTGAGGATAATGCAGGAATGGATGAAAGCGAAATTCAAAAGTTCTTGTTACTTGGCTCACCCCATAAAAAAGTCGATTCTATCTCACCCAGATTAAAAAGGGTTAGGACAGGTAGGTATGGGACAGGCAGACTTTCATTTCTTACATCATTTGAAAAGATGAAAATTAGAACGGGAAAGGGTAACTACAACAAATCATTTTTAATCGATACAAAATCTCTTGATGGACTATTTACAGGTGAATCAAATTTACGTGAGATCAGGGAACCACGCTTATCCAGAGATGGAACTGAGATAATAGTCAGTGATGCCAAATCGCTTGTAGATGTATTAAGATTGATAAAGGAAATTAGAAAATTGGCAGTACTCAGACACCCTCTTTTTGAAGTATACATTAAAAAGTCAGCCAAATTTAAAGAATGGAACTTTTCTGATGCTGAACTGATAAAGGTCCCTGAGATACAGGGCCACAAAATACCGTTAATTCTGGATAAGGGGAACATAGTTGGTGAAATAACTGTAGCTCGTAGACCTTTAACTGAGGATGAGAGAGGAATTGCAGTTATGGTAGGTGGCCATATAGTTATGAGGACTTTATTTGGTTTTGATACCAAGATACCCAGAGTGACAGGATTTGTAAGATGTGATTCACTGACTTCAAGATTCGCTGATAAATCTGCAATAATAGAAGATAATGAGTTTGAGACATTTTCAAACCTAATGAAAAAATTCATAATTGATACGGTAATACCTAGTCTAACACTCTATGAAGATGTTCTTGTCACTCGCGAAGAATCAAAAATTTACAAACAAATTGATAAAGTTCTTGGTCAGGCAGTAATTGACACGCTTGAGCCATATGAAGAGATAGAAGGGTACGAGATAGTAGAAACCAAGAAAATAGTATCAAAACCTAGTAATAAAACGTCAGCTATTCCTACGGAAGATAATTTGTTTGATAAATCAATTGAAGATGAATACAAAGACATTACTAGGGATGAAATCAAAAGATCTAGAGATACTATAAGTGATAAAGGGAGAAATCTGCAGACTGCGGGAATTGAAGATAATACCTTACCTAATTATCTGTCTAGTGGAGAAAATATAGATAATAGAAATTACGAAAATGTAACAGTTACAACTCAGATAAGAAAGCCGCTGATTAAGAAAACATTCGCATTGAAAAAAATTGGATACAAGATCATTCCTTATGAAGATGATACTGATTCCAGATATAGCTTCGTAAATGAAAATGTAGTATTTGTAAATAAGGCAAATCCAACATATAAGGCGGAATCATCAAGGGGTGATGAGTTCCTTTTAAGACATATTATGAATATTGTAGCGCAAGCCGTGGCTGAGTCAAGACATCCTGAAGGAAAAGAGGCATTAGAATTGCAGAACAGGCTAGTATCAGAGGCAATAAGGATTCATGACACATTCTTATCTAAAACAATCTGATTTATTGCAACTTACACTGTTTAAGAAACCGACGAAACGACTAAATCTAACTACATTCACTACTATCCAATCATATGGCGTTTCAATTTATGCCTGGTGCTACCGCTATAGGTTTGACTTATCAAGATGGCATTATTCTTGCAGCTGAGAAGCGTATCTCGTACGGAAATTTTGTTGTAAATAAAAATACGAGGAAAATATTCTCCATAACAGATCAAGTTGCAAGCGCGTGTGCAGGAATGGTTGCCGATATGCAGGTTTTGACAAGACAGGTGGGAGCACTCGCGAAAATTAGAAAATTGGAAACTAGGAGAGAGATGGCTACCAATTCCGTTGCCAAATTAATGTCAGTCATTATGTTTGAAAGAAGGTACTTCCCTTTGCTGACGCAGGTAATCGTTGGAGGAGTACACACTGTGCCTGAGATTTATACCCTAGATCCGTTAGGTTCGCTTCTACCTGACAAATATGCAGCAGTGGGCACTGGTGCTGAATTAGCTCTGGGACTAATAGATTCTGAGTATAACAAAAATATGACAGAAGATGCCTCGAAGAAGCTCGCTATTAAGGCAATTAAATCGTCTGTACAAAGGGATTCAGCAAGTGGCGATGGTATTGATATACTGGCGATAACCAATAAGGGAACTAAAGAGGAATCTATTAATCTCTAACTAAACAGTTCGATTCTTAAGATTAGTACTTTGATATCGTCAAAATCGTCAGGTTCTGATAGTTTTTTTCATTTCCCAATAGATATCCCCAATATGATGTATATTGTTCAAGACAACGCCCTTCTCCATTTTTCTTGCATTCACATCATCAACCAGTGATAGACATACGGCAAGTTCTTTTTTGTGAGTTTGATCTTTTACCAATACTATTTCAGATTCATTAAATGGAGTAAAATCAGTGATGCCAGGCCTCATGATATTGGCACCATTGCATACAAATTTCACTGCATTCATATCGACTTCTACTGATGGAAAGTGATTCAATAATTCAAGGTGTGTCAAATGTGGAATGATGAGATCAGGTGCCAATTGTATTGCTATTAAGTTGTTTCCCACAAGAAGCCGTTTATTCACATCTATGACGTAGGCCTGCAGATTTTTAACGGCATCGATGGAATTTGTTGGCCAAGTTTTGTTAATTTGGTCTGTGATGTCATGTATTTCCCTCTTTGATAAAGAATGTACCTTCAATTATTTTGTTCTCGTTTTTCAGTTATTTATCAATATCTTGGCTAGGCGAGTATAGTTAATCTGCGTAAAATAAAAAAGGTTCTCGCTGAACTGTCCCCTCTCCCAAAGTAGATTCCTTGTCTACCATTGGAAACTCATGTATAAAAAAACTAATGTAAAGGCGGTCCAAGGTTCGAATGGATTTATTTTTATAAGGAGATAAATGCATACCTTAAGGCATGAGCGAAGTAGAAGACGTAGTAAACAAATTCAATATACTCGATGGTGCCTTCAAAAAAGTATATTCGAAGGTGGACCCACTTTTGGTCGTCTCTCTTATATTCGATAGGGTTGCAAACCAGAAGCACATTTACACTCTTGAGGTTATACTCAAACCTGGACAAAACATTGAAGCAATCCGTGATGAGGTCATAAGCAAGACTGGAATGGCCCCTTCCTTCTATCTTCATGGTACTAAACTGATAGTAAGTCATACCCTTGATTTGGACTTCTTGAAATGGATAAATGACAGGGAAGACATTGTTAGTATCAAAGGCAGCAAATTCAGTGCGGGCGGTTCCAGTGACTTCTAGGCTTAATTGGTATTTATAAATCAAAGAAGAAAGAGGAAGCTGGATTTAATGCAAACTGAGATATACTAAACATTTAATTTTGAAATATATCTCTTTCATAATTGTCTATATCCAGTCAAATTGACATTTTTCGAGTGTAAAATTTATTGTAAACCTTATGTGGTACGTTGCATATATTATCATTAATGTCAATCACACAGGGATCTGTGTATACACCAAATCCAAAGAAACATAGATGTGAGATTTGCGGTAGGGTGTTTGAAACATCCTATATGCTTAGCTACCATAAATCTATTGAGCATAGCCTAGGTAAAAGAAGACCGGTCGGTATTTTGTGAAATGGACGTCTTACATATTCAAGAATATCAATTACTCTTATTCAATTTCTAATAACAGAAATTCAATTTCTAATAACAGAAAAAGTTGCTCAAACAAAAAAAATAGTCGGCCAAAGAATCCTACACAAGTAGATGAGTGACTTTAAATCCTAAGTTAGTTTGACAGTGGTGTATCTTAGCAAGTTTTTTTAGTGCTCTTTCGACGTTTTTTTTTAAGATCTTTACCGAATTTAGTAACCTGTCTGATACTATCAAACTGGATATCGTCTGTTCCGGTCACTATGGTACTTTCCGGGTTTGAGTAATTTGATATTCATATTAAAATCTTAACCACACGAGGAGAAATGTCAATATCGTGGTGGTTTAACGGAATGGCTGGAGTGGAAGACCCTGCATATTAAGGCCTTTGGAAATTGCTCTGGAAGGGATTTTCGATTTTCGATGATTCACCTGATTTGACTATCTCAAAAGAATTATTCGCCGACGTAGATGGGTATCCTTGACTTGACG
>JBKPGB010000163.1:0-7794 GCA_046729135.1 Thermoproteota archaeon
ATTTATGAAGCAGTCTACCTCTTCCTTAGTTTCTGATGGATAAGTAAGTATCTTGGCATACCAGTATTCTACCAGTGCATCTTCACCATATTTTTGTTCCAATTCTAGGAGAAATGAAAAATTGGAATGACATTTTCTACATAATCCACCGTGTGCATCAGCATACCATTTTTCTGTCACATGACCGCACTTTGCTTTCATAATTATTAAAGAGGAGTAAGGATAGTAAATATAAATCATAATAATTAATCATAATAATTTAAGCCTAGACTCGATGTAGCAACGAGCTAATGAGCTTGTCCTAAATAAAATAATAAAAGAGTAATTCAATCAACAAACTGCTTATTAATGATGAATCGTATATAACATGAGATAAGTCTTGTCAGGTACAGGATATAATATAGACGAGGGTAGCAAAGATTATTTGGAAGGCGCATCAAAGTTTAAGCCGGTAAAGGTCGAGCTTAAAGTTTCAAATGCAAAAGGGACGGATGAAGTCAATTACTGGGTCAACGAAATTACAAATCAATATGCAGATTTTGTTATAACAAATGTTAAAGCTGATCCTAACCAAATATCCTTTGATATAGGTTCGCCCAGCATGGAGGATTTGACAGCTGAAGATATTGAATTTAGATTAAAAGAGTATCTGGACATGAATCTACCGCCTTTCGAAGTCAAGGAATTAAAGGTCCAATAGAGAATAAGAGCCCTCGATATCAAGAAGTTGTACAATGAACTTGTACTCGTGAGTCGGACGGTTAAGTTTTTGAAGGGGGTTCCAAAATTAGAACGCTAGCATTATCAGTTCCACCGAACCCGAGTCGTTTAATATCTATTATAGAAAACTTTAAAGCTATCTTATGTTACAACTAATATGAGTTCATTCCTTGAACCACTAGAGTTACTACAACCACCGAACCCGTTCTCAAATATATAATATAATATCCTATTTTCTCTTTATCTCTGCTAACACTTCCTTGCAATATTTTTTAATATCCTCTTCTTTTAAGGAACTTTCAATTCCAGTTTCTTGAATCATATAGCGTGAAAGTCTTTTTGTTGTTTCAACTACCTTAGTCTGAATTTCTTGTTCCATTTGGGCTGTTGCAAAGGTGTCCACTAGCTCTGTTTCTTTTACGACAAGCTTGCGAATTGATTTACGCAACATAGAATCCTCAGAAACAGAAATAGCAGATCCATAAATGCCCACTAATATCAAATAAGAAGATAATCCAAGAAAGCATATCGCAATGATACCAAATGGCGGATATGGTAGAAGTGGAAGGCTGAAGACTTGCATCGAGAGAAACAATAGAATAAAGCCAATAGAGGTGAGCTTTAGATAGTTTTTTACCTTAGGATCATTTATTTTTCGTGAAACTAAATAATACGGAATTGCGAACAATATGCCACCTACAAGTTTGGTCGAGGCAAAACTGATGGTATAAATTCTAAAAAATGTGATAGGATCAAGAAAGCGATGGGAAAGGATGAAGGGTCCAAAAATAAATTCTGACTGGCTGAGGAAATATAATATTGGCAAACTGACAACAAGCCAGAATTTTATTCTACCAATACTTCTAGAGTAATCTCTTAATGAGAAAATAGTAGCAGCCCATAAGCCGATAAATGATAAAAAGGAAGTTACAGTGTACGCATTATTTAGAGGAATCTGTAATGCGTGTGCATTATTGATTGCTGGTCGTGTAGAAGGAATTGTGTTCGGTCTTGAATCTAAACTTGAATTGATATATGCCAATATCACGCCGCAGTTAAGAATTATCAGTCCTATAGCAAATGCATATGACAGAATAAGTCTATCATGACTAATTTTAAACCATTGAATAAATTTGAAAATTAAGGTTCCTAATATTAAGACTGCACTAGTACATGAGATCCAAACCACCATACTTATAAGAATTGTATGATAGGCGTTAGTCATCAAAATCTCTCCTATTATATAAACAAGAATTATGATCAGCAAAATTTGTGCCACAGCAATTCCTTTGTCTATATATTTGAAAGATGACCTAGGTGATCCCTGTTTCTGCTTACTTGGAACCATATCACGAACTAGATTTAGGTACAGATACTGAAAAATCGCAAATATCAAAACTTCACCTATGAAGAAAAGTATGGTATAAGGAGAGGTTTGGGTTTTGTAACCGTAAAATGGTACTCTAGTAAAAAGTAAATCTACAAACAACGTAGCGATTATGATAAGTGAAATATAGACAATGGAATTACCGTACGGATTTAGGTGTATAGCTTTTATTGATGATACCATTAAGTCATACCTTTAATATTCTAATTTTACTAGTAACAAGTTTGTCATTTTCTATATTATATATACCATTTGATAATAATTTAAAAAATTGCGCCTTTCTATTGACTAGTACACTCCGAAACATTTTAAAGGATTGTCATAGAGATGATGTAAAATGAAACATGATGGGGGATGCCACCTTGCTATATACGTGGCTTCCATAGTTGCAAGTACTGTTATAATGTTTTCCTTCTCAGCACTAGCCTACGGACAAGAGAACCAATCCAAAATATTTTTGCCAGGTTCGTCTCCATATGGTATTAACTTTAATCAATGGATTGCGAAATGGTGGCAATGGTATAACTCCGTGCCTAAAACTGAGAGTCCTAATTATCCAGATTATCCAAATCATATTGGTAAGGTGGATTGTGCAATACGACAAAATGCTTCCAGCCCAGTCTTCTTCCTTTTTACTCCTCTAGTAGATGAACCCTCTCCTGAAAGAACGTGTGACATTCCAAAGGATAAGGCAATCTTGATCCCAATTATAGCTGGCGAAGCTGATCTTGGAGACCCAGAACAAACTGATAGAACAGATCAAGGTATGATTCAATCAGCAAAGGCTGGTAATGACTACGGAGCAATTTCAGTTAAACTGGATAATACAACGTTGAACTTCAATGAGGATCCCAAATTTAGAGCTATTTCAGGCTTCTTCAATATGACGCTGCCTGAACACAATCTTTGGGAAGAAAAAGAGAAGCCTGGAACTTACAAAGCTGTAACTGACGGATACTTCCTATTTCTGAAGCCACTAGGTGAAGGAAATCATACACTTTACTATCAAGCTGCTACTAACCCACCTAATCCTAATGTCTATGCTCAGACTGTAAAATATCACTTGAACGCGAAATGAGTCAGACCGTGATTTGACGTCATGTCCAGAAATCGAATATTTTGATTAGTCTGAACTTTCTTTTAGAGTCAGTTCTGTCCCTCATTCCACCGAACCCGAATCGCATGACATTAATCATAGCAAGGTTTAGAGCTTAGTCAATCAACAATAGAAACAAGCGAATCCATTTATTGAACTACTAGCGTTACTAGAACCACCGAACCCGCGTGTTATTGATATAATAATTAGTAACCACATCTAGGGTTCTTGAGAAAAGATACTAAACTTGATGAAATTAAGAAAAAGTATCAAATAGTGACGTAGTTGGATACTAAATTGTAACGTACACATCTTTTAATTCATACATTGAAATGAAACTGGAGCTTGCAATGAATGTGGACGAAAACATGAAGCTGGATATACTTGTTGCTCGCTGATCCGGATCAGACCGCCACACAGAAAACAGTAAGAAGATTTATCCACAAGTTAGGACATTTTAATAATATAGTAAATGCCGTGGCGAAACTACGAGATAAAACAAAAGTACACAAAGCGCGACGGCACCGTAAGTACATATAAAGTAAAAAACAAGAAATGGATAAAGAGCAATAAACTATACAAACCGCAGAAAAGGGGACTGGCAAAAAAATCAATATGGTCATCGAGATTTGGATATCTGGATTTATATTCACGTAAAGAACAGCAAGGTCTTATATGTCCATCAGGGTACAGCATAAGCCAGTGTTTTAACGCAATGAGAAATATGTGGCTCGGTTATAAGATGGCACTAGAAGGCAGAGATAAAGAAAAAAGTTATGATAACATGATAAAATATGCCAAAGCTATCCAAAAGATACAGGAAGATATGGGTATCAAAACTGCGTCATTTCCACATCTTGGACTGTACGGTGATGTCTTGGTCCTAAATAACAAGAAGGGAGAAAGAGTGGTATTTGAGGACCATTCTGCACTGAAAGCAAAGCAGGAAGAATATGAAAAATGGCAGGCTGAAAGGACTCAAAACGCCAAAAAAATACAGGAAGTGCTACAAAAGCCCGACGAAGCGAAAGGGGAGTCTACAGAGGCTATTGCAGACGATCTGTTTCCAAGTGAAATAGTAGACTACGAAGAAACCGTGCCTGAATTATTAGAACAAGACGAAGAGAAAGGAGAAGAGCTGATAACTATGACAGATGATATCCCGTTTCTGTCAAATCCCAAGTTCCATTCTCGGAAGGAATCTGAGAGTTAGACATGTTCAAAAGGCATTTTAATAAACACGGGGATGACCATATGGTATTATACAAAATCGACTATATCGAGAGTTTACGGGTCAATTAATATCACATCACAGCTAGGCTAGCGAATATCAATATTTCTCAAATACTCTTTTTACAAGTAAGATTTTGAAGTAATTTCAATTCATCGGTAACGGACAAATTTGAACTCGTAGCTAATATACTTGGACAGTAAAATCATAAGACCTATGCCATTAACCGCTAGTATGCCTGATGTTTTCATACTGTTTCTCATTCAAACTTTTAATTGCCAAATAGAATAAGCTAACGAAATTCTTTATATTGTTGACATTTTAACCTACGTTATGAAGAACAAATTCAAGACAATAATCCTTGTTGGAATTCTTGCAGTTCTCTGTGGATCGATATACTATACTACAATGTCAACAGCAAGTGCACAGTTGAATTATTCCATTAAAGTTGCAAAAACTTCAGAGGGTAATTTTACCATTATAAATGGAGCAAGTTACGTGGGTCCATCCTTTGACACTACATATACAATGACGGGTACAGCTCCTAACTTTACCAAAGCTAGGGATACATTGATTACCTCAATAATTGATGATTTTGTTAAATCACCTACGATAGGATACATAAAAATGAACAATACCAATAATCAGAGTAGTGGAAACATCTCGGGGCTTGCAAATCCATTTGTGAGTCAAGATCAAATTAATCAAAAAATAAGATCAGTTCTTACTTATGCTCTAGACAAGATAGAACACCCTATTGGAATTACACCCAATGTAGGCGATTCTAGGGAAATCAAATGTAAATTTGGCAATGTTCTAAATAATTTTTGGTGCGACATTCCAACATTTGCGATCAAGTAGGTTCCAAAATTAGAGTGCCAGCGTTATCGGTTCCATCTTATTCGGACAACAATCAAGACAGCTTTAGGCCAATGCACAAATCAGTGATTAGTTTTATTGTATAGTTATGATTAATCAATATCAGTTCATACTATCTCTTTTTAAATATTCCCTCTTTTACTTGAATAATGGGCCTGAAAATAATAGCCGTTGCAATGGGGATTGGAATTTTGTTAACAATTACTGCATTTGGGAATGGTTTTAATTCTGCATATGCAAAACACGACACAGTTAGAGTCGATTGTAAAGACCTCGCTATAGCACTAATAACTTGGGACCAATTATTGGCAACCACCGATGACGATGAAAGAACAGATATAGAAGATAACCTAGGAGAAGACGGTGTTGCGAATGGTTTGTTCCAAGATTGGATTGATAAATATCTAGACGACCTGGTAGACGATGTTGATGACGACTGTAATCATCTAAAGAGTGACATCGAAGACTATTTGGATGATATGGAATTAGAAGTCCCTTAAATTTTTATTTTTTAGTTATTAAAGAAGTTCGGGATCTGAAATCGTAATTCTAGCGTTATCAGTTCCACCGAACCCAAACTAGCGATACTATAATTAGTAAACATATGTCAGGTTTAAAATTTAATGATTTAAAGGGGTTAATATGGAGAGTTTGTTTTTTATCATCTGTTCCTTAGTTCCTTCAAAATAGTCCATGAAATTTTTAATGATGTAGATAATTGCAAATGTTCCTCAAATGCATACAGAAATAATAGACATTAGCCATATTACATGACTCCTCTCCAGTGCCCAAGTCTTCTTATACCACCA
Organism: Thermoproteota archaeon; assembly: GCA_046729135.1. Taxonomy (GTDB): domain Archaea; phylum Thermoproteota; class Nitrososphaeria; order Nitrososphaerales; family Nitrososphaeraceae; genus TA-21. The sequence continues at coordinate 6,123 of JBKPGB010000163.1, forward strand.
AGGAATTAAAAGTAACTTATTTGTTGGATGCTAAGTCTCTTATGCAAACACACTATCCAAATTATATTTGTAATTTTTGCAATTTCATTCCTTAACTGCCAATGCCCAAGGGTGTTGTAAATAATATTCTTTAGCCCACGGTATATCTAGTACGTCCCAAGATATTCCTGAATCTTTAGAACAATAGATTCCTCGATTATTCAAACAATAAAACTCATCTTTGATTTTCGGATTAGATTGAATCATTGAAATTATAGTTCCTTTTGATTCAGGTAAACCATCAGTAGTTGAACTCCACCTCTCATCGTTATCATGAATATCATATGAACGTCTATAAAGAAAGGATTCCGGATCTTGTCTATAGTGTGCTTGCCAAGCATTGCTTGCCGCTGATATGATTATGTTTTCAGGATCATCTGAATTAACTGCAATGCCTAAAAGATAGGTGTGCTGTCCTAGTCCTTCATCTAATTTTTTCCAGGAACCTCCATAGTCCTGACTCTCAAAATAGCCATCACCCGCAGCAGAATAGAGTCTTCCAGGTGCTTTTTTATGAGTCCTTAATGTATGAGTATCATATGGTCCACTCTCTATTCGATCTATCCAGGTCTTACCGCCATCAAAACTCTTGATTAGTGCTCCTGCTTCTATGGCAACAAAAAGGTACTTTTTTCTATTTACATCAGGCTCTATCCAACGAACGTGATGTGTTGATGGTCTAGGAGGAAATGACCATGTAGAGTGTGAAGGTAATTTATTAAAATCATCGATCTTTTCCCATGTTTGACCGCCATCAATTGAAGTATAAATTATACTTGGTTCGGTTCCCACAAATAACTTGTTAAAACCGTCCTCTCCTTTTTCTATAGGACTAACTGAAAGAGACATGATACTAGAACCTGAGACTTCTAGCGAGGTCTTTTCCCATGTTTGACCATTATTATCAGTTTTCCAAAGTCCATTGTCAAAAGTGCCGCAATATGCCCTCTGAGGATGTTCAGGATCGAATGCCAGGCTGGATGGCTTTTGCCGCTTTAAGTGTTCTTGAACTTTCCACCCATTCTTTGTAGACTCTATAACCAAAAATAAGTTTTGCAATGAGGCTAGGATAGTTGTCAACTACTCTAATCAGCATTCTTCTTGCCAATATTATTTAAACAATTCACAGAGATGTGCTTTTACATCCAAATAATATTAAATTAAGTCTCTATTAATATCCTTATATCCTTCTAAGTAGATATAAACATCATTGAATCCTAGAATCGTTTGTCCTATCTGCAAAATAAAGCTCGTCGAACATTCAGAGTTTCAAGACAAAATATGTAAGATGGTAACAATTAAGCAGTTTGCAAACACTTCCCCGGGTTTTGATGTGGCTTTTAGACCTTTCTTTGAAGATGAGTGAAAACTCATTCTATCAATTATTTTAATGATTCATTAGAACATTTAGTACCGACTTTGACGTCTTGAACACTATGAACTAATGAATTGTCAAGAATTGGAGAAAAAAAGAGCTGGTTGGGACCCAGACTGTAATTCTAGCAATATGAGTCCCGAGGCGTATTTGGACCTCAGATCTGTCAATGGGATACAAACCGATTCCAATTCCAATCCACACTATCTATTTCGCAGTAACTAGCTGTTCGTCGACGAAGTTCTGAAATGCAGGATC
>JBKPGB010000164.1:0-4253 GCA_046729135.1 Thermoproteota archaeon
ATCTTACGTATAATCTGTATTGCTTCTTCTAGGCGATCTAGCCTCTCTCGAACGGATGGAAAAGTACTTGCTATGCCATATGCCAGTGCCTCTTCTTCATTCCATCCCGCTCCTATACCCATAAACAGTCTTCCGTTACTAAGCACGTCAAAAGTAGCGCCAATTTTGGCTAGTATAGAAGGATGTCGATAAATTATACCTGATACTAAAGTTCCCAGTTTTATTTTATTTGTTACTCCAATGAGTGACGATATAGTAGTCCATCCTTCAAGCATTGGTTCGCTAGGCATACCCACCATCTGAAGCTGATGGAAATGGTCCATGACCCAAAATGAATCAAAGCCTCTTTCTTCAGCCAAAGGAACAAGGTTTTTCAAGGAGTGAAAGATTTGAGAAGAATCGTGATTCCTAAAGTCAAAACTGAAGCTAGGGTGTTGAAGACCAAAACGCATATTCCAGAACATTGCACCGTGATATATATCAATTATACAACGAAGGTACTTTGAGCTCGCCTATATGTTCGAAAAATATCTAGGCCAAAGTTTACGGAGCAGATCAGGAATTAGCAATCTGTTCGTCGGACATAGCACAAATGATGCTTAAACAAAGAAGAAACGAACAGATAAGAGATCATATAAAACCTAAAGACCAATGAGCAATTGAAGCTAAAATTCTGTCGATAGACCTACATCCCTAAACTTCTAAGGTGAAGCATTGGTAGCATATTCAGCTAGCTAGCTGATTTTTAGTTAACATGAACTTCTATAATTAAACATATTATGCAATTTCATTCATGATCCTTTGTAGTTTGAAATCAATGAACAGAAGCTTTTTTTGTTATTGCTTATCAAAATATGCATGAGCTCTCAAAAGGTTGCAATAGTAACTGGGGGTAATTCTGGTATTGGAAGAGCTACAGCAGTCGCTCTTGCCAAAGAAGGAGCTAAGGTTGTGATAGCAGCCCGTCGTGAAAAGGAAGGAGAAGAAACTGCACGTCTAGTCAAAGAAGCTGGAAGTGATGGCGTCTTTGTTAAGACAGACGTCACAAACGAAGATGATATTAAAGCACTCGTAGATAGGACCGTCCAGGTATATGGTAAACTTGATTATGCACTTAATAATGCTGGTTTCGATGAAGCCCAGACAACATTAGTAGACGAAACATCTAACGATTTCTCCAAGATTATGGATATAAATGTCAGAGGTGTTTGGTTGTGTATGAAATATGAAATTCCAGAAATGCTTAAGAATAGATCTGGTTCGATAGTAAACATGGCTTCTGGAGCTGGCTTAATTGGAATTCCGCAAACGCCAATTTATTCTGCAAGCAAACATGCTGTGCTTGGACTAACTAAATCAGCAGCAATAGGATATGCCAAATCGGGAATCAGAATAAATGCTGTCGCTCCAGGTCTAGTTAAAACTCCTATGATTTCTGAGATTAAGGGGGAATTCATGGAAAAATTAAAGTCCATGCATCCAATCGGACGAATCGCAGAACCTCAAGAAATTGCTGAGGCAGTAGTCTGGCTATTATCTGATAAGGCGTCATTTGTCGTAGGTCATACCCTGTCAGTTGATGGAGGTATAGTCAGTCGATGACTCAAAAGGTTGCCATTGTTACAGGTAGCTCAAGTGGCATGGGATTTGAGACTTCCCTCATCTTGGCAAGAAATGGATTTTATACTTATGCGACAATGCGTAAGTTAGAGGGTGAAGGATCAAAGCAGTTAACTGATATTACTAAAAATGAGAATCTGCCATTGCAGGTTATTCGACTAGATGTCAATGATGACAAGTCAGTGAAATATGCCATTGATGCTATAGTAAAGGAGAAGGATAGAATTGATGTTGTAGTGAACAATGCAGGATATGACTTAATGGGAGCCTTAGAAGAAACTTCAATGGAGGAATTAAAGGGACAATTTGAAACCAACCTTTTTGGTGCCATAAGAGTAATGCAAGCAGTTATACCTATCATGAGAAAACAGGGAGGAGGTACAATAGTTAACATAACTTCCTTGGGTGGAAGAATATCTTTTCCACTAAACTCAGCGTATCATGCAACCAAATTTGCTCTTGAAGGCTTATCTGAATCTATACAGTATGAATTAGAACCGTTTGGAATCAAAATCATAGTTATAGAACCTGGAGGTGTTGGCTCGAATTTTATGAAGAATTTGAAGATGGCTTCAAAAGCGTCGGACCCTTCGAACTCGCCTTATGGATCAATACAGAATAGTATATCAGAATATTTCAAACAATGGATGCAAAACACAATACATCCATCCGAAGTTGCAAAAGTTATTATACACGCAGTTACCTCAGATAATCCCGAATTCAGATATGTAGTAGGAAAGGATGCTATGATGGCGTTAGAATCAAGAAGAAGTATGTCAGACAGGGAATTTCAAGACATGATCAAGAAAAAGATCAATCTTTAAAATATAGCTAAGGTAATAATATATTGTTATTTAGATAAACATAAGAAGTTGGGTGTATATGTAACTTTATGTCAAATTCTAAAGCAGCTGACGCTGAAGGAGCATCAGCCTCTAGCAAAGAGGAATTAATTAGAGGACTGAATGAGGATCTGGCAAGAGAGTATAAGGCAATTATCCAATATGTGGTCTTTAGTTCTACGTTGAAAGGCGCCGAGTACGGAGATATTGCAGATCAGTTGAAAGTGCATGCTTCAGAGGAGCTCGCACACGCTCTGGAAGTGGCAAGGCAGATCGATTATCTGGGTGGGGATCCTACCGTGACAGTCAAGGATGCCGAATATTCTCAGGATTCAAAGAGGATGCTCGAAATTGACCTGAAGCAAGAACAAGAAACTATAAAGCACTATGGTGAGAGAATCCGTCAAGCAGAACGCTCTGGGGAATTTGCACTTTCTGAAGCATTAAGGGATATTATCGTACAAGAACAAGATCACGAAATAGATCTTAAGGACGCCCTCGGGTTACGATAGATCTGTCAACAGCAACTAAGGATATCAAGCCGCAGAGACCGTTGCCGCCTCCGAATAGTGTTTTCTACCAACTTGCAGAAGCTCTTCCCCAGAGGAACTTGAGACTCTAAGACAGGTTAGAATTTTTATCATTCAATAGCCGAAAAGACATGATAAATGCTGTAAATATTACCCCAGCGCTAACTAGAAAAGTAGTTGCTCCAATCAGATTATACAATGTTCCTCCCAAGATTAATCCAATTATACTTGCAAGGCTTCCAAAACTTCCTGCAACACCCTGTACTGCTCCCTGAAGCGTTGTCCCCGCCCTTTTAGATAGAATAGACATAAAGGATGGCCACATTAGCCCGTTACCCAGAGCAAACAAAATAACCGCTCCATATATTACAAAGGTAATATTTGACATAAATAAAATAAAATTCGTGCCCAAAATTACGCTACCGATTATAACTAATTTTTGCTCAGAGAATTTTTTTAAGGCCTTACGTAAGACTGGTCCCTGAATAACAACCATGATACCGCTTAATACTGCATAAAATATTCCCAGTTGCGTTACTGACCATTTGAGACCAACGGCAGCGTGGATTGGAAATGAAGCGTAGAATATGTTAAATCCAAGAAATATCAAAAAATACAAAACAAGCAAATACGGAATATGTTTAAGTTTGAAGACATCTCGAAACTTAAGTTTCTTGGGATTTTCATTATCAAAGCAGTCTTTGCATTCCTGTGAAAATACTTTTCTAATCGTTCCTTCTTCTTGGACTAGAATTTCAGGTGGCCCGGGTTTAGATTCTTTTAATCTGAGACCTATGACAATTATAGTTACTAAGGAAAGTATTAATGCCGCCGAAACTGGCAATATTGCACCATAGATAGTTCCTCCCAAAATCCCTGCTAACGCCGGTCCAACAATAAATCCTAGATTCTGTGAAACGGCCATTTTTCCGAAGTTCCTACTCCGGTTTTCATTTGATGATATATCCGCTAAATAGGCATTGGCAACAGAAATATTTCCCCCTGTAATTCCATCGATAGCTCGAGCAAGGAATAATACAAGCAAAGGAAGACTTATGACAAAAGTTCCCACAAGAGCATTATCAAGAGTAAATTTTTCAACTGGTAGAAACAAAGCAACAAGGAAGAATATCCAACCAATTAGGGTTCCAGCATTACTTAAAAGAAGAATTTTTTTTCTGCCGTATACATCAGACCATTTTCCTAATATTGGAGCTCCTATAAGTTGAAAAGCAGAATATGTTGCGCCTAGTATACCATA
>JBKPGB010000165.1:0-4212 GCA_046729135.1 Thermoproteota archaeon
AAACATGATTTTGATAATGTTTATGGTACAGGTCAGTCAGCCTTAGACGGTATAATTAGGGCTACCAACATTCTGATTTCAGGGAAGATTGTCGTTGTGTCAGGATACGGACATGTCGGAAAAGGAGTTGCAAGAAGAGCAGCGGGACTGGGTGCGAATGTCGTAATAACAGAAATTGATCCAATTGCAGCATTGAAAGCAAAATTGGATGGTTACTCAGTTCTTCCTATGGCATCTGCGGCTATGACAGGTGACTTATTTATCACTACAACGGGCTGCAAGGATGTAATAAGAGAGGAACATTTTTTACAAATGAAAAATGGAAGCATTCTGGCTAACGCAGGACATTTCAATGTAGAGATTTCTATTGATGCACTTAAGTCAAACTCTATATCAGTAAATCAAGTTAATGAAAACACAACAGAGTACGAACTTAAGAGCGGAACAAAACTATATCTCATTGGAGAAGGGCGATTAGTGAATCTCGTCGCTGCTGAGGGTCATCCTTCTGAGGTAATGGACATGAGCTTTGCAAATCAGCTACTCTCATCTATTAAACTGATTCAATCAAAGGGATCACTTTCTCCTGCGGTATATGAAATTGAAAGATCACAGGATCAGGAAATTGCAAGAGCAAAATTAGAATCTATGGGCATTAAAATAGATATTCTTACCGAAGAACAAAATACGTATTTGACTGGATTTAGCGAAGGAACATAGGTATATGTATCAATTGATTTTGTTGTTTCTTAATAGAAATTTATTAAGATATTAATTGGGAAAATATTAATGAAACTTAGGATGGGTGGTCTAGACTGGTTATGATACCTGTCTCACACACAGGTGGTCGAGAGTTCAAATCTCTCCCCATCCATTATGTTCTAATGCAATAATTTTGAAAAATAATTTGGGCAATTGAGAAATCCTTTTTCATTCTTACTATTAAGATTCTTATTAAATCATATCTGGGATAAACGTCTTTCATATGATATTAGCCAGTATGAGAGTTGCCGTTTGTAATAAGGAATGGAGTAATTTACCATTCTAATTTAATTAAATTGCTAAAAATAGTTATATCCATAAAAAATATATGGTTTTGAAAAAGAAATTAGAATAGTATTGAAAAGAGAAGTCCTAAATTATCCTGACAAAAAGCATTTTTCTCCGAAATCCAACCCAAGATGGGGAAAAGAGGAAGAAACTGAGATTTTTGGTCAAAACGTGAAACTTTTTAGAAAAGGAAAGATAAGCGAAGATGATTTTCGCCGTTTTCGACTCCAACATGGAGCTTATGGATCCCGCCTACAGCAGAATTATAGCATGGTCAGGATCAAGATTCCTAGCGGTGAGATTACACCAGAACAGCTAGAGAAGATTGCAACACTGTCCGAGGCTTTCTCAATTGGCTCAGCCCACGTTTCAACTCGTCAGAATATTCAACTTCATTGGGTACAGCTTGAAGATGTAAGTGAGGTTATGAGAGGTCTTGTTGATGTAGGACTAACAACAAGGGAGGCTTGCGGCAATACGATCAGGAATGTTATGTGTAGCCATTTTGCTGGTGTCTGTCCGGACGAACAGTTTGATTCTACTCCTTATGCTAAAGCAATTGCACGATTCTTTCTCAGAAATCCTGTATGCCAAAATTTGCCAAGAAAATTCAAAATTAATTTCAATTGTTGCGCACAACACGGTCTGGTTAGAATTGCAGATATTGGTTTGATTCCTGTGAAAAAGGAAGGAACTAATGGATTCAAGATATACCTTGGTGGTGGTCTTGGTGCTGCTTCGTTCATAGGACATCAATTAGAGGAATTTACATCTGAGGACAGACTAGTATCTACTTGTATGGCTGTAGTGAGGTTGTTTGATAGACTTGGTAATCGTGAAAATATGGCAAGGAATAGAATGAGATATCTGGTCAATGAAATGGGGTGGGAAAAATTTCAGAGATTGGTGATTAAGGAAAGATCAAGTGTAGAAATGACTATTTCACTTGATACACTAAATAGATATAAAGTGGACTCGGAAAGCCCTAGCATCAGGCAACTGTCCAATGGTAAGAAATTACCCTTAATTAATGAAAAGGTGGATATTAATAGCGACCCATATAAAAGATGGCTTCATTCCAATGTGGTGTCACAGAAACAAAATGGTTACTTTGTAGTATTTATTACGCTAGGTGCTGGTGATATAACATCTAACCAGCTTCGGTCCCTTGCAAAGACTATTCGTGATTACTCAGGTGAAGGTTGTGCAAGAAATACCCCAAATCAGAATTTTGCAGTAAGGTTCGTTAAAGCCAATGATTTACCAGAGTTTTACAACGGTCTTGCTAAAGTTGGGCTTGCTAATCCTGGTGCTCTCACCATGTCCTCTACTGTAGGATGTTCTGGAACAACTTCATGTAATTTAGCAATTACCAACTCTCATAGACTGGCAAAAGAGATACAATCTAAATTCATAGAGCTTGGGTTGGATACTGAAGATGATCTTAGGGACTCAACAATTAAGATTAGCGGCTGTCCCAATTCTTGTGGTCAACATGAGATTGCAACAATTGGATTTTATGGTGGGGCTTCAAGAATTGATGGAAATATGACTCCGACATATACGATGTTGTTTGGTGGAAGGGATGGAGAAGAGGGTATGCTTGGTAGATCTGTAATGCGCGTGCCTGCAAAGAGAGTGATAGCTACTTTGATAAAAATAATTGAGATATACAAGCAAGAACGAAGTGCGAACGAATCACTTGCAATGTGGATAGGTAATTTGATTAATGGATTAGTTAATGGCAAAGGACAAATAAAGACCTTGGATGATATAAAAACAGCTTTGGCGCAAACCATCTCATTACCGAGTCCCAATGACGATCCAGAATCATATATGGATTATGGTAACGATATTAAATTCAGTGCAAAGACAGCTCGAGGAGAATGTGCAGCTTGAAATATACTATCAAGCAAAAAAAAACTAAAAACATTTTATCAAGAAACCATACACTCAGCAATTCGCAAGACATCATTACAAGTGCGGATATTCTTAGAACTTTGATTAGGAGAAACTCAGTAAGGGTGGTAGATGTCAGGAAAGAGGATGAATACAAGAAAGAACATATAAAAACTGCGATATCTATTCCACTTGCTACAGTACTTGAAAATGATTCGTCAGAGAGAATAGTCCAATTGCTAGAACAATCTGGAATATCTGATAAGACGCCGGTAGTTGTATACGATGATACCTTTGGTGCACTTGCTGCGAGAGTTGCTTGGACATTCCAGTACGTGGGACATTCGAATACATCGTTGCTTGAATTAACCTTTGCCAAGTGGAAGAGTTATGGGTTTGAAACAGAAAAAAAAGGTAATGTCTTTCCACCTGCCAAACATTCCCTCAAAGAAAATAAGGAAATATATGCCACCTATGATGAGGTAGAGAAAGCAAAGAGTGAACAAAATAAAATTTTAGTAGATTCGAGAGAACGTCTGAATTTTTTGAGCGAGCATATTCCTGGAGCTACTAATCTACCATATACAATGTTAGGAACAGCTGATTCAATATTAAGGGAACCTCAGGAAATTAAGAGGTTCATGGAAAACAGGGGAATATCTGCAGATGACGAAGTCATCACCTATTGTGGGAGTGTAGGAACTCTGTCAGGACTCGCATATTACGCATTGAGAATGGGCGGTGTGAAGAAAATTCGATTATATTCAAAATCATTTAAAGAATGGAAAAAATTGGGAAAGCCAATTGAAGAATTTAAAGATGCAAATTTCTGGGATCTCTCAGCAGAATAGCCAAAAATTTTTTCTCTATAGGGACAAGGTAACACAGATTATTCAGATATAACCTTATCATTCTACTCAGATTATATAGTTCCTTTTCACAGGAAATGTATGGAAACGGAAAGCGAAACAATTGCTTTTGATCAGATTTGGATGCAGGAAATACAAAGAGAAAACCAGAAAACTATAGATGATTATGTGGAAGCAAGAAAAATAGAAACTAACATTACAAACTACACTCAATTAAACATAGTTAAGACATTAAAATATTTTTCAAAACACATAAACAAAAAATTTCAAGACGTTACAAGAGAGGACATAGTCTCTTTCTTAAACCACCTGATGAAAAAGGCAAATTAATAAGAATAATTCATGAAATGATTGGAAAATTATATGAAGACGTAGCTAAATTTAAGATTAATAA
>JBKPGB010000166.1:0-7169 GCA_046729135.1 Thermoproteota archaeon
TAGTTTGAAGTTTTTTCCCTGACGGTAAGAAGCGTGATAATTGATACACCAGTTTTTCATAATCTAAAATTGTATAATTAGCATAGAATGTATAAATCTCATTTGTTTCCGTGTACCATAGGTTGAGGCCAGGATTGGAACTCTACCAATTAATTGGAATTGCAATAGGAATTATGACTGTGGCTGGTATTTACTTTATGATAAAGAGACAGGAAAGGTAGAATATTTTGATTATTTACCATTGAAAGCGTTTGAATTTAAGTAAATTATGAATGCAAGACTTTATTCTGTGATTTGAAAAGATTCCACCATTTTATTGGCTAGGGGTAACGTTTCTGGAAGTTTTAAGGGATTTTCAATGTATGATAGTTGATAGATTTTTCCGTTAGCAATAGTAGTAATGTAGAATTTATAACCAGAAAAATGGTCCATTAGTTCGGTCTTGATTCCAGTATTTCCTCCAACAATGACTTTATTTTGTTTAAGTAGTTTAGATTTAAAAATTGATATGTCCGCGTCTATTCCCTTTTTGACCTCTTGTTCTAGGGTATTATGTGGTTCAAGTTCACCAACGGAAACCATGAAAAAACTAGCGTTGTATGCTCTATCTGGTATTTGAAAAGTAACAGTATTAGGATATTCCTCTTTCTCTTCAACCTGCCAATTTGATGGGTATTGGATGCTAAACTTCATTTCTTTATTCGTATAAGTTTTAAAATTGTCCATTGATTGAGCATAAGATGAATTTATTAACAAACTCACAAAAATTAAACAGATCGGAATAGAGATGCCATAAACCCTACTCATTCAATATACGTTAGAATTTATTATAACTAATAACATTTTCCAGAGATTTCTTGATTTTCGTACTAGTTTCGTTATTGTGGTTGATATCGCTATAACTGATCAGTGTATTACCCTTTGACAATTCCCTTTGAACTTCATCCTTAATCTCATCTGATGCAATGATTATATACTCTTAAACATGTCTGTTAAGAGAAATAATGATATTGGACGAATCAATTTAGAGTTCAGTTAGAAAATAACGTTACCAATTGCTAAATTCTGATCACTTTCTACTATTCAAAACTTTTAGGAGTTTCCACCAAAGGCATTATATAGTTTGGTGGACACTAGCCTTGCAACGTCTAAACACGCGACTGGTGGGGCTCGATTGTTTCTTGTTCATTAACGACGGGCTTGGTTCAAACCCATCAGTCGCAATATTCTTAACTCTCTGCTATAAATATTATGATCGAAATTCTAAATACATTCTGACAGTATTTCTTGCGGTAACAGAAGTCCGGTGATTTCTTGATTTTCGTGCTATTCTGGTATATATTCAGAATAACTGATTAACGTATACCCATTTGCCAATTCTCTTGTGACATCATCTTAAATTGTCTGTCTGGAGATGGAGTAGTTCATTGAATATCTTTGCAAAACTGCCGCTGTGCTATTGTATGAGACATTTAACACATTTCATACCCCAACCTTGTTATCATCAATATCGCTTTCTGCAAGAAAATTTAGTGAAGTGAGATCTTTATAAAATTTTGTAAATGCCCATTTTTCATAGTCATTTTCTGCATCTGCAATCCATTCATCCAAGGAATAATCTTGAATAAGACGATAATGATTTTTCTTGACATCTTCTAAAATTGCTAGAAAAATTATTTCTGTTTCTTCATCTATACAATATCATCTTCCTTTCATTTGTTTCCTTAATGTATGAGCACGCTCTTCTGTTAAAGGTCCGTCTCCTTTTTTGTTATCTCACTCATTTACTGTCTAGCGGTGATAATGGAATCTTAATATCCATTGCGGTCGTCTTGGTCTTAAGATATAAATTGAATGCTTCTACGATTGGTTTATCATGATCGTTAGTGCAGAAATGCCAAGAGATTCCAAGCAGAGATCTATTTTTTATTAATTCTTAACTGGCAAGAGTTAATTTGGTTTTTTACTTCCTGACGTAAACCGTTCATACTAATAGGTTTTTGAATAATTCTGTCTATTATTCCCATCTTTATGTCGAAATGAAGTTCACGAGGTTCAATTTCATAACCACTGGTTATCATGGTTCTGGTTTTAGGACTAAGTTTTTTTATCTTCTTTACCAGATCCAATCCGTTTAGACCAGGCATCATTAGATCGCAAATAACTAGAATATATTTTTCTTTATTATTTGTAAAATGCTTTAGAGCCTCTAAAGAGTCATTAAAAGTGAAAATCGAAATTCCGCCATCAACCCCACGCAAAGCGTCTGCAAATAGCATGCTAATGTCCGAGTCATCATCTACTATCCCTATCAACCCTTCTTTAGAAGATATTTGCCGAGACTCCAAGGACGCTCATACCATGTCTATCGCGACACGAAGACTTTAAGGCTAGTAAAACCTATTTTATAGAAATACAAAATGATTGCTATTTTTAAAGTCCTTTTTATGTTATGTTACAAGGTCAGAGCAACCACGAAAAAACTGGAATTTCGATCATGATAAAGCAATCGTTCTTCATATCCACCGTTAGGATCAGTTTCAATAGCAAACACGTACTTTCTATTGTGAGCACAAATAGGGACGACTAAAATATCCTATTATGCTAAAATAGATATATCAAAATTAAAAATAATCGTCAAAGTCGATGGTGATTTTATTCCAGTTTCAAACTTTAAGTATAAAATAAAAACAAATTATGTAAATGTTTGTTTCGCTTGTTCATTCAGTGATCTTCTATCTTCAGGAAATCTAAAGAATGGCTCGATATCGAAAAGGACGATTCAACTTACAAACGTGACTTCGGAAAAAGAATCGAATTGATAAATTGAGTTTTAGAAAATATGAAGAGTACTGATGTTCAGATTTGTGAAATTATAGAATTAAGAAAGAATGAAATCATATTGAAAATAAATCAGACCTATTCAATAATAGAAGCCGACAAATTATATAGTGAATTAAGGATATTGGACTGGATATTTTTTCAAGTTTGTATTAACGAAAAATAGAGATAACTTAGGTAAGGTAGGTTCTTATATTTAGTGAAATGTATTTGATCACGGTTCAATAGGCCGGTGGGAGTCTCTCCGTTTGTTTCCAACTCTCACCGGTCCTTACTAAAATTGGAATCGTTCAGGAAATGGGTGTGAATAAGAGAATAATGATATTTGACCACTGTTTAGAGTTTGCTTAGAAAAGAAGTTTGCCGCCTCAAAATTCTTAATTCACTATGTAATTTATTGGCTTCTAATTTCGAATAGGTTTGATTTATTTTTAAAATAATTTCATTTATTCAATTAATTTGATATCCTTTTAATGATAAACGTAAAGCGTCGAATGAATTCGGACAGGTTTCTTACTTGGTCTCATTCATTCATTTAATCATATTTTACTTTAAGTTGTTTGTTATGTGATGTAGGATAATTGTCTCTTAATTTCTTCTTTGCTGTTAGTTTCTGCTGTACTTTCATCAAGTGCCTTAACCATGTCATCTAAAAATGCTTTTAATGCCGCTCTATGTTCTTTATTATTATAATATTTATTGATCATTACGGCCTTGGTTTCTCTGTCTTCTATCCATCCAAATATTTTATTTAATACATCTAACTTCAATTGTTCTTGTTTGTCGTTGTTATTATTATGTGTAGACATTTTCTATCTAATATTATATCCTTACATACTTAATCTTAGGGCAATGGATAATAAGATTCCTCTCGCACCTGTAGAAATTAAGCAATGACTGAAAAAATCAAATGTGCTAAATGTGGATATCTAAACATGAGTTGGAATTCCTCGTGTTGGAAATGTCATCAAATATTAAAGGACGAATGATATAAAGGAATGACAGATCATGATCTCTCCAAATGGACCATGATATCGTTAATCTTAACGGCTGCGACGCTAATCGTTGGACTTGTAATTCTGGTGACTAAGTAAACTTTGAAATTAAATTTTTTTATATCTTGTTGACAAAATTATTTATGAATATGTTTGTTACTCAAAATTGAAGGTCTCATGGAATGAAAGAATCAACAGAAAGAACTTACACGTGTCAGCATGCCACCGGTGTTACTTTTTAAGATTGAAAATCAATAAAACTTAACTAGCAGACTCTTTAACCACTCAAGGTGGAGCGGTCTTTAGGATGATGCGGGAGGCAAAGGCCTAGTGTCTACTAACAATAGAATTGTTTGTATCGTAGACGACGAGCAAGAGATTACAATGTATTTCCGTGACGCTTTGCAAGTAATTAACGGAATTTCCATATCTACGTTTACTGATCCTATTTTGGCACTCGAACATTTTACGATTAACAAGTCTGCTTACGCATTAGTGCTAGCAGATTTAAGAATGTCTAGTTTAAACGGGATTGATTTAATAAAAAAGATAAAAGATTTGAATCCCATTGTAAGAACGATACTAATGACAGGATGGGCTATTGATAATAATTTGTTTATAGAATATGCAAAACGCAAAATAATAAATGCGTTCCTACAGAAGCCTATACGTTTGAATAGTTTGCGTGAAGAAGTGAATGGCCAATTACAGACTTATCAGTTACAGAAACTTTTCTATCTACTAGAATCATATAAAATATCTACAATATCATCGGTCTGAATTATGTTAAAGTCTAATTCTTTACCAATTTCATATCTGTCAAAAAATCTAATTCATTTTTTATTCCCTGTTCTATCAAAAAGTTTCAAAAGAAACTTATCACTTATTTCATTAGACGCCACTGTAAATAGATTAGTAAAGAGTCAATTTTAATTTTTACTGAAAAACTCTTGATTAGGTGAATTAAGCTTCTATAGCATTTGGATAGTATATTTTAGAAATTAGTCTATGGTAGCACTCATTGCATACAAACATATCTAGAATTTGATTTGAAGAATGGATAGGTTTTTTGCAATAGTCACATCTCATCTCGCTTTCCATTGTTTAATTATGCTCAATATACCTTAAATAGATTATAACGGCATTAGGCTAGTACACGTGTTGCATTGTAACACATCAAATTATCATATATTAAATATCATAATGACGAATAATTAAGTGATGAGTAGAGCCAATAACAATATAGGCGGGATGAATTATTTAGTTTGGTTACTTATCTCTCTGGGTACAGTGGTCATTTTATCCTTTGTCTTACCATTTCCAATATCATTCGTCGTTTCCTTACTTGTCGTGTTTTGCCTCAATATCATTAGAGCCGAAATGATGTTAAGAAAGGCGGGTATGGGAGGAATAAAGGGTTTGTTCAAGTCTACAGGATTTGATCGGAGCTTGGGCACCGGATTTAACTCTTTCGTATACCATCCCCTAAGGTTCACTTGCATGAACTGCGGTAATGAACATAACAAGATTGCATGTCCTAAGTGTGGTTCAAAGGCAGTGAGACCTGTGTGATCTTAAAACATTTGAACACGAAATATTTATTTTAAATCATAACCTTTCAAACTTTTTTTGTGAACTATATGGGAGGACTGGTGAAATTTCCAGATCCAAAAGTACATTTTACAATATTTGTCATATTATATTGCTACTCGGCAAACGTTTTGCTGACAATTGGGTTCCATTTAGAGAACCAATACAATAGAATGACCACTTGCATATCCTAGGATAGAAAGGTGTCCTCCTTTAGGGCAGAGTAAGTCATTTATTTTTAGGCAGGTGAATGCTTGATTTCTTCTGTACTGCCTTTGGGCGTTTCCTTCTTCGTACCTGCAACCCGCTTGGCTCTTGCTGAAAACAAGATTACAACAAGCCCAATAAAGAAACCAATCACGATGGCATACGAAATTGGCGCGTCCATGTAATAATAATATAAACGATGATTGAGATAAATATTGGCAAAAAATACCATTTAATGATGCCAAACAACGAATCAAATTGCGGTTTCAGGATAACAGTTACCTGATGGGAGGAGACAAGAGGAGCCTGAGAAATGTGGTTCTGCTGCACTAAAGCTAGGAATCATCAATGTCAATCCAAAACTCACTATAAGTATCAATTTAGTTATATTGAATAGTTTTCCTGGACACATTCTTTCTAAGATTGAACACTTTTTCTTCTATTAACCTTAATGGTATTTAATTTCAGTTCTTGTAAGTCGCGATTTATGGAATACAAATTATAAAATAATTTACCTCAAAATCACTAGGATAATCAGTGAAGAAATTTAGATATTCTTAGCGTTACCTTCAAAGGATACAGATATATTTACTGTGTCATCGGGGAAATAAAAATATTTTTATAGTAATCAAATATACGAAAAGTTAATTCGATTGATGAACAAGAGACAACCGGTTTTTCCCACTAGTATCTCAAAACCAAAAACGAAATGGGGCAACCAGTGGTTAAAACGGTGTTTAGGAACGCCCATCAACCACTAGTTGCCGTAATTTTATTGTAACATCACATAAATAAAAAGCGGACGAAGAATTCTTCCATAAGACGAAAGCAAGTTATTCTAAAAATACGATAAAAATAATTTACTGGTGAGACCAGTGAACCCCTAAGATGATAAAGTCCCACCAGTCGTATGCAAATAAAGTAAATGTACTATGCACAATATAGTTTAAATTTTAGATCAAACCGGTGTGACTGAAAACAAACCGAAAGAATCCCACTGGCACCAGATACATTGTTGACAGTGTTTTGCTGTCGTTAACTTAATATAAAAAAAATTGATTAACTAAGTTTACTTTGTACTGGAACTGATGCGTTCTTTCTCAATTTTTCTTAGTTGCTTATAATGTTCAAATATTATCGACATAAGGATTACATGAATTAAGACGGGTCTACAAGCCATAGTTCCCGCAGCATTATACAATCGTGAATAAGAAAACATTTCATCAAATATTTTTCTGTCTTGCTTATCTAACAATTTTCTAAACGGTCTCCATTTCCATCTTTCCATTTCTGATGCGATTCTGTATGATGGAACTGTTCTACCCATAAACATTATAGGCAGTTATTTAACTTAAAATCTGGAACACTGAAAGGAGAGGAGGGTTGATATGATTAACGACACCTTCTTATGCTAGGTCCATTTATGGCTTATTATGTTGGGGTTACAGGAGTCACGGTTATGGAGACAACGTATTATGTTGATGTGAAAAGTATCACGGGGCAGTGTGCAAGCGCCTTGAAAAATGTTAGTTCGCA
>JBKPGB010000167.1:0-2246 GCA_046729135.1 Thermoproteota archaeon
ATTGTCATGCATTATACCAATATCGCAAAATTCACAAGATGTAACAAAGTCTTGATCATGTAATATTCTTTTACAAAATTTGCAGGTATCAGTTTCAATATCGTAGATTGAAAGAGGCTTTAACCAAGATTCACGCCAAAGGACTATTACCATTAACAAGGATTTTTGATATGTCATATTTATTCTCATGTGATATTAGAACATCCAATTTCTTTCGAGCGGATGCAAATATATAGATTATCTGTTAGGAAATAATGAACTTACAAAATTATGACAATTAGTATGACGAGTTAAAATTTTTTATTCACTCTTAAACTTAGAACTGTTTCTCTAATATGTAGCTATGTATTAGTTATAAATGGTAAAACATGTAAAGTATTTCTACAATAAAAAAGGAAAAAAAAATTATGGTTAATGCAATTAGTACTGACCTTAATACTTCTCAATCATAGGAGCCAGGTTTGTCTTCGCATTTCTCTACTTCATATCCAGCAAGGTTATCTCCTCTATCGTGTGCCCTTTCAAAGCATTTTTGTGTTTTTTATTCGCATCCTCATAGGTATTAGAATTCTTGAATTTCTTCCAGTTTATGTCATCGTCATTTCCGTATCCGCCGGCATATAGGCGTACATTACTGCTAGTAATACCAATCATTGCAACAGCAACAATTGTTCCTAACACTAGGAATGTTTTCATTGATTGTTTCTTGTTCATTATTTACTGGATAAAATTCATAATACATAAATCCACCTTTTGTAATTTTTCAACATGACAATACTATAATATTCTAATAAATAATTCATATTATACATATTTTTGTATTTCTTGTTACTTATTATTATTATCTTGAAATATTATGTAAACCATATGAAAATTCCCTGAGATGATTGGATTAAATTAAAAATAATAACAGTGTCATTCAAGCTTGAATTAGAGTACGGTCTAGACTCTCTAATCAAGAACAATGTATCGAATCAGATTTATAATGTTTGTAGAAATTAACGTTTTCACAAATCTTGCTGCGATACTAAATTTTTTAGCTTTATTATAAAAGTTTTTTTTGTAATGATGAAATATGATGGACATAAAAATACCTTGTATACTGCTTGTATTCAGATTGGTCTAACACATCGCAGTGCAAAGTTTCAGCATAAGCAGGAAATAATAATGATTACTCTGAAAATGGCTTATGCACAAAACTGTATAATCAGCTAGAAATTTCTGCATACTTTCGTAAATATTGTTTACTGATTCAATTATTCTATCTGAATCAGGAATCAATCGATCAATGGAAATTTGTGATCTAGAGATCTAGAGATAAATAACTAGCAACATATACTATCATTAATCATGAAAGTCCCTCAATATCATATTTATATAATCACATTACTTATAATAGGATCATTCACATTTGCCCAAGGAAGCGTAATACAACTTGAAGATAAGGAAAAATCTCCAGAAATATTGCATTTTGTTAGTGAAACAAAGAATCTGACTCAAAATGAAAATGATTCTGTGTATCCGCAGATAAGCTCATCGTCAAATAATCTATTTGTAGTTTGGGAAGAGTCTGTAGGCAATTATGGCAAGAATTATGATATATTTTTTAGAAAAAGTAATGATGGTGGGAATACATTTGGCTCACCCATAAACCTAAGTAACAACCCTGGGTTTTCAGAACATCCCCAAATTGCAAGTGTTGGAGATATTATTTACGTGGCTTGGGTAGATGATAGCTCTGGTAAACGAGAAATAATGTTCCGCGAGAGCACTGACAGGGGTAAGACATTTACTAATAGTATTGCAGTAAGTCAGAATTCGATGGGTCCATATCACGTCGAATTAGCAGCAGAAGGAAAAAACGTGTACATATTATGGAACAGTTTCGATGTGGATGCGAGTAATATGGTATTATTGAGCAAGAGTGATGACGCAGGTAAAACATTCGGAGAATTAAGAGAGATTGGTACGGCTGATACGGAAACGTATCCCAAGATAGCTGCATATGGAAATGAATATTATGTAGCATGGAACAAAAAGAACAATAAAGATACAGAAATTTTATTTATTAAGAGTGATAAAGATGACAAAAATACAAGCTATAACCCTAGTATTAGGAGGCTAAATAATGAGGATATAGATGGTGGAGAATCTCAAGTGGCCGCAACTGGTGACCATGTGTCAGTTTCTTGGACTAATAATTTGCCAGTTGATGAAAAACATGTTTATATTAGAAACAGTATAAA
>JBKPGB010000168.1:0-4844 GCA_046729135.1 Thermoproteota archaeon
GACGGTTAACAATATTATAAGCAGTTTGTTTGCGGTATTTTTCACTGCATGATGCCTAATTAATACCGACGGTTGCCGGAATTCAATCACCAATGATACAATTGAAGAGCGGCTAGACTTTTTTTATTTCGTTACTACAAATTTGATAAAATATCCAGTCTAAAATTCTTAATTCACTGTGCAGTTTATCGGCTTCGAATATTGAGTAGGTCTGATTTATCTTAAGTATAAAGATTTAAGTCTTGATTTTTTGATAAAATTTTCTAAACTCTGGATACGAATTGGAATATCTCCCATCCGATAAAATGTTTTGTACGAAGGTATCTTCATAATATTGGATTAATGTAGGCCTCATGTACTCAATCATTCGTCTATCACTGATCACTTTTCTATTAATAAGAAAGCATAACCAGTCTACAGTATTAAGTATGCGAGAATATAATTCCTCTCTGGAAGTATCGTGTTGTGAACCTGAAGGTATTTTGGATAACTCTCTGTCTAATTCTCGGAGATCATTAAAGATAGTTTCTGTTGTTGATATCTGGTCTAATTCTTTAGCACGCCTAAATGTTACGACAGTATAAAACAATGCTATGCCGTATATTATTGCGACTATTATCTGGATATAGTCGGAAGAGGTAAGTACCAATGACATAATACATTTTATTCATAATAAGTTTTAACCTTTTATTTCGATACTACAAATGATCCATTACGATCCGCAGAATCAAATAGGCGGCTATTACTAGAGCAAGAATCAGAATCAGATCCAGAACCTTTTTCAAGTTTAAGGGAAGAATGTGAAACATAGATAGAAATTATTTGATAGGATGATAATTATAATTTTGCTTCAAACAAAGTCCGAAATAGAAGTTTGTTTTCCCCTTTTATTCGATTTCAAATCCAAATTAAATCTGCCTTCTAATGCTATTTGATGATTAATTTCATGTAGATCCACATTTTCAAATGTCATAGGCTCCATTTCCATCCTTTCTCTAAACATGTTGACAGTTCCAGGTCCAAAACCTCCGTAGTGATTATTTGCTGCTACAATACCTACTTTGACATCTCTTTCATTTTGTTTTACATCTTTCATCTTACTAGCCCAATTTCTAATCTCTTCAGTTCTATCAATTTGAATTTTGCCAAATTGCTCTTCAGCCAGCCTACGATCACCTATTAGCCGAAGATAAACAAAGTCAGATGTTACTATTGGAGGTGTTTGCAGTCTATCCATTTGACTCCAGACAAGTGATATGTTATTATTTCTTAAGAAGTTGTAAGCCATGTCGTTAAACCATGATGGATGTCTGACTTCTATTGCATATCTGAAGTCGTCATTAAAAAAGAAATCATAATTTCTTAAATCTTCTACTCCCTCCCTAAGTTCGTAAGATGGAGGTAACTGAATTAGTAACGCCAATAGTTTATCCCTAAGGGGTTGCATAGTTTCATAGAATATTGATAATTCCTTCTCTACGTTCTTGAACCTTTTATCATGTGTTATAACTTTGGGAAATTTTGCCATAAACCTGAAATTATCAGGTGTTCTTCTGTTCCAATTTTTTACCATAAACTCACTTGGAATTCTATAAAAAGTTGAATCAATCTCTACGTAGTTTAATATCTGAGAATAGTAAGGTAGCCACAACTTGCTTTCTATACTTGATGGATAGAATGGACTGCCATGAAGTATAACTCCATCCTGAACATCCAATATAGAGTCGCAATAATCTATCTAAGGATTGACAGCCATAAGTTGCTTTGTTTTATAGCCACTTTAGCCTTTATTTTTCAAGGCTTATAACCATTGGATAGTAATCTTCTAGAGATCAGGTCTCAAAGAATCTTCTGTGAACTCTATGCTCAAACCTCTTTTTCCTCTTATATCGAGTTTATAACTTTCATAATCTTCAACAGGGATAACTTCTAGGGTCCTACTATTGCATACAGGACACCAATCAAAAGGCTGGGAACCTTTTAACAGTGATACAGCCCACTGACAATTGTTGCAAATTACTAGGTCCCTATTTTCGGTACCTATCTTTGCACTCATTATTATGATCATAAATAAGGAAATCTAATAAATTATTGGTACATGAACCATTTAGTCACTATATTTTATTTTATATCATAACCCATTAAACTTAATCCATACGCATCCAGCAACTTATCCTTGAATTTGAATGAGTCTATTTCATTTTTAAATTAATTTCATTCATTTTAGATTCAATAAGATTACAAGTCTGAATATCAGGATTTCTCATATTTTCTAAGATCATGAGTGTTACTTCCGTATCCTTTTGGAGTAAATTTATTGAAGAATCGTTCGACCATCTGACTTTGCGTATTTTCTACGGAGACAAATAGAATTGGCGGTTCTATGGTCGCAGGAAACGAAAACACTATCAAACAAATATATGCAATAGAAGACATTACTTTAATGATGATATTAAACATATCTGGAACATGGAATAATGGCCATAACAGTACTTTCAGAGGATCCTATCCTGACGATGATAATGGTGAAGTATTTGCCAATGGTAACGCTCTATGTATGATAGAAGGTAACGGTAACTGTATGATTATTGGAGATGAAGATGTACTGGTACATTGCAAAACTTTTGGAGATGGGCCGTTATGAAGCATAAAACTGGGACACGTAAACAATGGCTCGCAGCGCGGCTCAAGCTGCTAGCGGCGGAGAAGCAACTCACGCGGCGCAGCGACGACCTTGCCAGGCGTCGGCAGAAGCTGCCATGGGTTCGTATCGACAAGGAGTATCGATTCGAGACCGACGAGGGTAGCGCCTCCTTGGCAGACCTATTCCGAGGGCGCTCACAACTGCTCGTGTATCACTTCATGTTCGGGCCCGACTACACCGCGGGGTGTCCGGCCTGCTCGGCGATGGCGGACTGCTTCGAGGGCTTTGGAGTCCACCTGGCCAACCACGACGTTACACTTTCAGCGGTGTCGCGGGCACCTCTGGAGAAGCTGCAGGCGTACAAGCGGCGGATGGGTTGGACGTTTCCCTGGGCATCGTCGCTCGGCAGTGACTTTAACTCCGACTTCAACGTTTGGTTCACCGAGGAACAACAGCGCGAAGGAGACATAGAATACAATTACCGGCGCGAGGCGGCGGCAGGTAAGCCGCGCGCAGGGAAGACGGTTCCAAAGTGGACGTCGCGCGTGTTGGAGCCAGTCGATTTCGCGGCCATGACTGGAACCGACCTCGCCACGTACACGCGCGAGAGACCGGGAATGAGCGCGTTCGTGTTCGAGAACGGTGTCGTGTACCACACCTATTCCACCTATGCGCGCGGGCTCGACGGACTCTGGGGAATGTACCAGTGGCTCGACCGCGCTCCGATGGGACGCAACGAGACGGGCCTCTGGTTCCGCCGTCATGATGAGTACGACAAGCGCTGAACCAAGTCCTGGGGTGGTGGCCCCTATCCTAACTTCTGATACCAAAAAGATACCAAAAGGTAGAACACCATACCAATTCTAGCTAGTTAACTTTACCAAAATCATTACCATTCTGGTGAAGTTATTTTGGTCGGCTATTGCTAAGGCGACCCTAGGATCCCGAGAAATATTCTTTTGTTTTATCCTCCCTCTTGCAGTATTAACAATAATATTAACAAGAATATAGTTATTTTCAATATCAACCCAAGTTGGAGCAACATGAGGAGAGCCATCTTTCGTCAATGAAGATAGAAAAACAAAATTCTTACTTTCAAAAAGTTTTCGAATATTAGGATCATCTAGATTACCATTAATCTGTTGTGTCACAATTAAATATACGCATTTTTTCTAATAACTGTTCTGCAAAATTGGAGAAAGTAGGAAGAATAAGTTTTGGATGCTACATTTACCAAGATGGTTTAGAATATAAAGACATTCAACACACTGTCCTTGTATGCGAAAGACTGGGGTTTGATTCCGTATGGCTAAAGGATAATTTTATACCGTGGATGCCAGCTTATTTTTCAAATGAGAAAAAAGGACAAGAAATAGAGAAAGAAAGAAAAAGTGCATCAATGCTTGAATGTTGGACAACGCTCTCTGCCCTTGCTACCATAACTAAACAGATTAGGCTTGGAGCAATACTGGTCAACCTATACAGAAATCCAGCCATTGTGGCAAAAATGTTCTCTACATTAGACGTAATAAGCAATGGCAGAACTGAGATGGGATTAAGTGCTGGCTGGTATGAAAAGGAATGTCAAGCATACGGCATAAGTTTTCCAAAGGGTTCAGTTAGAATCGAGATGTTGGAGGAAAGTATTAGGATAATTAAGAAAATGTTATGTGAATCTTCTGAAGGTTCTTGTAATCCTTCATTCA
Source organism: Thermoproteota archaeon (assembly GCA_046729135.1). Lineage (GTDB taxonomy): Archaea > Thermoproteota > Nitrososphaeria > Nitrososphaerales > Nitrososphaeraceae > TA-21. The sequence continues at coordinate 4,351 of JBKPGB010000168.1, forward strand.
ATGGAAAATACTTTGTTATATCAAATGCAGTATGCGATCCCAGACCCATTCAGAGACCATGTCCCCCTATATGGATTGGAGGTGGAGGTAAACACACTCTTAAGCTAGCTGCAAGATATGCAGATGGTTGGAATTACGGGCTTTGCAGTTATAAAGAATATTTGGATAAATTATCGTTTCTTAGAGAATGCTGTAGAACAATTGGCAGAAACTATGACAAGCTGACTAAGGGTTGGCAAGGAATGATCATTATTGGTAAAGACTGGAATGAACTTAGAGATAAAAAAAGAGCGATTGTCGAGAAAACAAAGATATCGAATAGAAGGATGTTAGAGTTTATTATTGCTGGGACAGCTGATGAAATAATCAATGAATTAGGAAGATATATCGAAAAAGGTGTGAACTACTTTACTGTATACTTTTCAGATCTACCAGATCTTGGATCCTTGCAGCTCTTTGCAAGATATGTTATACCGCATTTTCGAAACTAATCC
>JBKPGB010000169.1:0-6519 GCA_046729135.1 Thermoproteota archaeon
CTAACGAGCTACGAAACCTGACAAATAAAACAATCATTTATAGCATGAACATCCCGATAGATCTTAAAAGTCCCATAGATGTCAATGCAATTTGGCAAAAATGTCTCCTATGAAAAAGGAAAATGTAGTATTCAAATTCTCGATGTATGGTATTCCTTCTGGAGGATATCAAGGTAACAAACTTCAGTTATTTGAAAATGCAAGTCGTATAGCTGGTGTTCCCTTGTACATTGATGAATGGAATAATGTAAAAAGAGTGGAAATGTATAACCAGAGAGGAGAAAATGTCTGGTATATAGATCCTTCCCTAAGCGATATAAGTCAAGCCGTTGCCAGCGGGATAGTTAAAAATTTTAGGAATATTGGAGTATGGGGTTTAGCATTTTGGGAGTGGAGCTTCATTCCAAGCAATACTCCCAACTTTAATTTGGTAAATATTACTTACAACAATGAAACTGGCCAAGGTTTGCTTCACCCAACAAAATACTATACGATTACGAAAAATGCTTACGAACATCTTTACAATTAACCTAGGCACTTTGTAGAATCATTAATTCGTCGGGATTAGTGCCATTCATGTAGTAGGGTTCTATTAACTTGTAATTATCTCATGCTCAATACTTTGGGATAACTCGTTGCCCCGATTAATCTCGATTGCTATGTTTAAGGTTGAAAAGAAAAAGAGAGCAACTACAATTTACTTATATTGGTTCGCAATATATGATAATGTATGATACTTTCGGATGAGCACATTATTCGATGTAGCGAATGTGGAAGAAACCTAATAGTTAAAGATACTGTAAATAACGGGATCGCATTCCTCAGCCACCTAAAGTTAGATCATGGAATCACTTACTTTCCTCAACGTATGACTATGACTAAGACCAAAGCTAAAATTAATACTCGACAAGAATTACAATAATCCCATACTTATCTTCAATATACGAAGGTCTGTTAAGATTCGTAGATTTACCGTCAACTCTAATGGGGTTGACTAAACGTTCTCAAAACTAACACTTTGAATAATTCAGATTCTGATTCAATCGAGAGAATTGCTAGATTCTAATACAGTTAATAACTTTATCACTTATACAATATACATTATTAATGAAAGTCAAGTGATTACGGATGCATAATTCTGCGACTAGAGATAATTTTCAGTGACTAGAATACGCTACATTATATAAGGCATCATAGTATAGTACCTTGAATTACTTGAAACAGAATAGTTTCCCAATGAGGGAATGGCATGTTAAACATATGGAACAGACACTCGTTAGATTCGTAAAAGGATTATCTGAAAATGCAACGCGGTGGGAAATAAGACTGAATAACAAGTATGGGAAAATAGGCAGAGTACGTAAAAGGATTGAGTATGATATAAAGCACGGTGTTACGAACAAAGAAGTCTTTACATTTTTGGAATTAGTAAGAACTGAATCGTCTTACCAAGATATCCGGTCTTGTGAAGGTTCTATGAAAAGATTAGATGAAATACAATCATATTATAGCGAACCACCACAGTTATTCAATAATTGGAATTATATTGTTACCAGATAGTATAATCACTTCTATAGAGAATGAAATATGAGACAATATCATTTTTGATTATATGAAAGGTCAAATCATTTTTTTAACAGTATCAAACTTTTTTTGTTCAGCTTTTATGGAATCGATGACCATGCAGATCACAGGAAATTCAAAAGTACTTTAATAGCACTCTAGCATGATATTTGAGTCTGTACCTTTTTAACCTATAGCAGTATCTTGCGCGATATTGATTTTCTCAGTTTATTTACACCATATCCAGACTTAGGCGATACCAGTATTGGATCCAGTATATTTAATTCTGTGAAAATCCTTTTAACATCATCAAATTCAGCTTTATCTATTTTAGAGAAGATTATGACAATTTTTTCTTTGTCTACATTCAACTCTTCTAGCACATTCATACAGCTATTATATTTTATTCTTATTTCATCCTCTGACTGCGATGAATCAATTAGGAGGAGAATCATGTCTGCCTGAAGTGACTCTTCGAGAGTAGACTTAAAGGCCTCAATCATATAAGTAGGAAGTCTTCTAATGAATCCGACAGTATCAGTAAGCAAAAGTTTCTGTCGTCCAATAATGAAAGATCTAGTTGTAGTTGAAAGTGTAGTAAATAAATTTTCAGATGTTTCTTTACTTTCAAGAGTAAGCAAGTTGAATAGAGTGGTTTTTCCTGAACTTGTGTATCCTACAAGAGAAACTACTGGCATTCCGTTATCAAGTCTCTGATCATGGTAAAGTTCGCGTTTTCTTCTAGCTTCTGTCAACTTATTTTTAATAAATCCCATCCGCCTTTTCAAGTCCCTAAATTTTACGTCAACTATGTATTCTCCACTGCCTCCTTTGCCTGGTCTCTCGCTACCTATTAACAGTGTCGAGTTTTCCCTAATCCGAGGTAACTCGTATTTAATTTCTGCAAGTTGGATCTGTAATTTTGCTTCCGATGTAGTAGCTCTAGTGTAAAACAAGTCAAGGATAAGCCTTTCCCTATCTACTACCTTTGCACCTGTTGTCTTCTCCAAATTATAGATCTGCTTTGGTGTCATATGTTCATCAACAATAATCTTGTCAGATTTAGTATGTTGAAGAAATTCTTTAATTTCTTCGACCTTGCCAGATCCCAGACCATATTGCGTATGCCTGAGGTTTTTTTGGGTAAAGCACTTTACAATATTAAAATTGCCTAATGATTCAACCAAACCTTTTCCTTCCTGTTTGCTGAAATCGTCAGCATATGTTACCAGGATAGCATTTTGTTTACTTTTCAGAATGTTTCAGGTCCGGACCAGTCCATATAATCATCATGTGAATATTCGTTTTTGTGCCCCCTTGAACACTCATGTGACGTTGCAGAATCAGCGTTTAATTCGGAAACTTTTTTGGTATCTTCAGGTATATAAACACCGGGAAACACTTCACCACAGTTCTTGCATTTTAACATCAGCATAGGCATTTGTCTTAACCTAACTATTATACGATGTCAATACTATTAATATCTACCTACACTAATTTTCAAGTAAAAATGGATTAACTGTCACCAATCGTTAGCAATATCATATATCGATCAGATGTATGCGTTATTCGCTACTAGTATCTCTTAATACTTAATCATTTTAGGAGCGCTAAGGGTAATTCAGGGTTTCAAGTTCTAGTGCCAAAAGTTACTTAAAAATAAATCATAATTTTATTGAATAAGGTCTAAGACCATTTTCAATTCATCTATCTCATTCTCTATAGCTTGTCTGTCTACCTCATCTCTACCGTACTGTGCCGTGTAGTTTACCAACCTTTGACATGCTTCAATCTGTCCTAATATTAAGTCCTTCTTATCGTGGCATAAACTATGGTAGCTATCAATCAAGGAATACGTTACTTTTCTCTTCTTATCCACGCATCCACAAGTTTTGGCCATAATGCCATAGGGTGATTCTGCTTCGGAAATATTCAATTTATTAACACACCTTCATTGGAATCAAACCAGAATTCTAGGACCATACCATGGATATAATCATAAACTAGTCTGTATGACTCATTATTTGATACAGGCATTGATTCTATTTCATTATTACTACACAAAGGACAAGTATAGGGAATGATTAAGTTGGTCAAGCATGTAGCGCACCAAAGACATGATTTACAGATCAAGAAATTTCTCTTGTCAATAAACTTAGCTTTGTTTTCATAGAGCAGCGGATAAATCTTCGAAGAGGTCACAATAACGAATCATAGCCTAACGCTTTTTGAATATTGATTTTATTTAACATCAATTATATTGAGTTTGGATGGCATTTAAGGATATCTAATATTTGTAATAGCAACAGAAGGATAAAATGGTTTAGAAAATATGTATAACTTACCATAATACTACGAATATTCCCCCTATAACAAACAAAGATAACAAAATAAGTCATGTATTACTTAATAACTTACGAATGTTCCCTATTCTTAGGAATTATAGCGTTTATACTTTTTGTAGTTAGTTTTCACTACATTATTTGTTAGAGAACTAAAAATTTTTACCGCAGATCACTCAACTCATTCTTTAAGAGTAGGTTAGTCGCACACTGTTTTAAGAACTCAGTCTACTGATAACTTTTAAAGGCTTATATGACTCAAAGACGTTATCTTGATTAGTAAATAATAGTTGTGATGCTCTCAGTCTGAAACAAAACTATTAGGATGATACAAAATGAAAATAATAGCATGGTGTTATAACTGCCAACAGCAAATATCCTTTGACAACGGAACCAGAAATAGAAATGGTGTGGCAGTTCCAGTGGATGATTATGGTAATCTTCACAGTTGCAGACATAAAGATCGAAAGCCTGGATTTCAAAGTCAAAAATGTTTCAGATGCAGACAAGTCATACATTTTGATAAAAATTATAGGTCAATTTCGGGAAAGTATATTCCACTGGATTGGAATTCGGGCAAACGACATGAGTGTAATGAGACGCCAGATCTAGAGAATAGATAGTATAGGCTATCCCAAGAATTTAATGAAAAAAAATGTAATGAAGAAGTATGTATACCAGGCAACAGAAGCTGAACTACACATTACAGCGAGATAGGAATAATACACGATCACGAACAGCCATTGGAGATTACTCTAGACAAGTGTATTATTGTAATTTGACTATCTCATCCCAAGTTCCAGTTGCTGATAGCATATAATATTTACTGTGATTTCCAGATTCTAAATGTATAATATCTCCAGCTGTAATTTGAATTTGAAATAACTTGTTCAAGAATTGGAGGAAACTTGGTCCTGCCCACTATGCTCTTGGCTTGCTTCTCGAGTGGTTTATTGTAGTATTTTTGTAGTGTGTCCGTTAGTCCCAAACTACTTAGATCTTCAACTAATTCGGACAAATCTATAAACTTCGAATTCCTTTTGTAGACCATAAGAGCTGCCATGGTAAAATGTCTTCGTTCCTTGTACTAGTGGATGTACAATATAACATTTCCCCGTTTGCATATGCTATAACTTACATCCTTGAAGTTACGCTGAGGTTCTTTTGGTATATAGTTTACTTATGTTTCGACAAGTTGTCCGCTAATAGCATTAATAACACTTATTAAAGAATGAACGATAGAAAATGAACACTTGTATATCTCATGTTCTACCTGTGGAAAGGATTTCAACAATTTACTTAGCGGTGTAATTTATTTAAGCACAGTAAAGGGAAAGCTAGAATTCTGTTCAGATGAATGTTGCCGAGATTACCTTAAGAAAAATCTCTAGGTTCTATGTTTTAATACTGATTTTTCCGTTATTGAGCGTGTTATCTAACACGAAAGAGAACGATTATTAAGGGTCATCAATGCATTACAGGAAAATCGCAAAAGTTTTGAAATCAGTGCCATAACTCAAAAACATCAGGACAAAATTCTTAGTAAAATATACTTACTACGAATATGAAGATCGATTCTATAATACGAGACGATTGTGATTAATTGATAAATGTCATCTCTCAATTATACTATAAAAATAATGCAAGTAACTGCTGGGAACAACTTTAAAAAAAGCCCTAATGTCAAACCGCTGTCCTAAATACTACTAACAAACTGATGCTTAATAAGCACATAACCATGCAGTTGCATTTATCCTAAAAATCAGACTGATGGTTCGAAAAATCACGTTACTAATTTTCTAATCTTCTAATCATATTTGGCACATCTCGAAAAAATAAGATAGGTAACAATTAATTGGTGTAGAAGTAATCGTACCTAGTGGTTAAATCCGCAAATTGCATTCAACAACGGCATGATTTGTGTGATGGAGATATAATAGAAACAATCAATAACTCAAGGGCAACGAGAATTTGTGAATGTCAATGTCATAACAATATGTATAAACTAGTTAGTAGAATGCAGGCTGCAAATAATCAGTAATTATGGAACCCATAATATCAACGTAATAAACTAAAGTATAACGTTATGAAGAGTTATTAATTTTCATATCTACCTGAAAAACTACAAAAATCAAAATATCATTTAGTTGTCTGTTATAAGAATGATTACCACAATTAAAGTCAATACGACCTTGCAATTTGCATAGTTATTGATTTATGTAACCCACATTAGTTCTTTTAAGTCAAGTAATATGGCCAAACCGGCAATTGCTGATCCTCAATTAGTAAGCAAAACCACAGCCGAAGGTGACCTAATTAGAAATATGAGCTGACCAGAACTTAAATAATCAGCCAGGGAGCGTCTAACTTATAAATTAAGTGCAATATTATAACTATATATGGTCGATCTAGTTTACGGTCGTGGAATAACCGATATTATTCGAGAGATACCTCTGTATGTCAGCATTTTCAAAAAATTTGTTGGTATCAAGTTTTTTCATACAAAGCCATCACTATACGGGTCAGCCGATATAATCAATGTTTGTAACCTTCACTGTTCTCATTGCTACTGGTGGTTAAATAGGAAGGACGATAATCAAGATTTAAGCGTAGA
>JBKPGB010000170.1:0-25554 GCA_046729135.1 Thermoproteota archaeon
ATGGCGTTCTGGTCAGGACCCTTCGTAAAAGCGAATAAGGCTACATTCTTTATTTCTGTATTTGGAGCAGCAATCACTGCTGTGACATGGATGGCATTTGCTCACTGGATGGGTGACTTGTTTGTTGAAGGTGGACTTGGAGCTTCACTGGCTATCCCAGGATTTACCTCGTCGTTCTGCTTCACAACATGGGCTATGATGTATGCCTCAAAGAGATATGGACGTGCTATCTGGCCAGAAGTGCCAGCTGCAAGAGAAGAGATGATTGCAGGAAGCGGAAACCCTGTACAAGTCACAGTGGCGAATTTCAAGTGGACTGCAAAGGAATTCATGATAGCTACATTGAAGGGAGTCTCGCAGGTTACATTTGTTGAGAACTGGAAAACTGGCATCTTTTGGGTTGTCGGGTTAACTTTAGCTTTCGAGTTGGCTCCTATGATAACTGTAGGAGGAGTGGCACAAGACAGGCCTTGGTGGACAAATGGTTATACAGCACAGTGGAATCCATTCTCATACCTATATCTAGGAGGATTGATGGCCCTCTTGGGATCTGGAATAGGAGCATTATTGTCTATATTGATTAAATTGCCTACTACGGAAACTAGGATTGGACTACATGGGTTTAACCAAGTACTCGTAATGATAGCTCTCACAAGCTTTGTACCCCTAACTTGGCAAACATTTCTTATGGCGATACTTGCAACCGTAGCCTGTTCAGTAGTAGTTATGCCTACCTTGCAGAGATTCTTTGGGCCGTGGGGGCTTCCAGCACTAACAGGACCATTCGTCTTTACAGCATGGGTATGGCTTCTAGCAATCCACGGATTTGGTCACATTCCTGCTGGAATTGGATGGTCCAAGCCTTAAGCTAATGTGACCTAGAAACCAAGCCTGAAAAAGCGATAAATCGTAATGCCTCACTTTTTTCGAACAAAATTGTATATAAAATACCTTCTTATTATTTTAGCTACAAAGAAGGTGGTAATAGGATAATGCTTCAATCAGACTTTGATGAATTTATCCAAACTAATAGATCGAAATTAAAAGGGAGATCAGACCCCGAAAGAATTAAGCTATTCATAGATTGGTGCAACAAGTACGGGATAGAAGAGCTAATCATTAGACTCAGTGGTGAAAGCAAAAGCTTCTTTGATAAGAGCTATTTTTTGGACTTTACAACAAAAGGAATCCTACTGCGAAAAAAGAGTTGGTCTAGAAAACTTGTAGACACAGGCTACGTCGCTGGTATGGCTCCATCACCGTATATGCTGGTATCAGATAAATTGAAGTTGAATGATATACCAAAGAGGACTCTGGCTCAAACAAGGGACATAAATACACAAAAGAAGAATCCCTCAAACCACTACATACCTTATACGGATATAATCTACTTTGATATGACACGTGGAATACAGACTTTGGTGACCAATATGTTCGGAAGTACTCTAAGACATAATTTCTTGAGTTTTATGACAGAAGAGAATTCCTACTCATTCATGCTGCCAGTTGGCAAGAATGGCCAGTTTGAAAAAATACATTTTTGGTTATCTGCAATTGTCCCGTTTGATGTAACGTGTCTTTGAAACCAGCTAGTCGACGTCGACTGATGATCAAGGATGGATCATCAGAGAATAATTTATCTTCAAACGAAACTCCATTTATATAATATAGTATTTTTAATTTTAAAATAATTCAGCCTTACTTTACATTCTGAGGTATATAGTAAAATTGATGTTAGCACCTCGAGAAATCGATAAAATGATGATCTGGACAGCTGCCCAGATCGCAGAAGGACGAAAAAATAAAGGAATAAAACTAAACTATCCTGAAACTGTCGCATACATTGCAAACTACGTGGTTGAAGAGGCCCGAGGGGGCAAAAGTGTCGCAGAACTAATGAAAACAGCAAGAAATATTCTGAAGAGAAGTGATGTCATGCCAGGAGTCCCAGAGTTGATCCATACGGTACAAGTTGAAGTTACGTTTCCCGATGGCACCAAATTGGTAACGGTGCATGATCCTGTACAATAGGAGGAGATAGGTGAATAGAAAAATGGTAAAAAAGAAAGTTGAAAGTAAGACTAAAAAAAAATTAGATCAAAACCAAAGTCAAAACGAAAACCGAGAAGGGAGGTTGTTACAAAATATATGATACCAGGAGAATATATTTTGGCTGCAGAACCTGTTGAATGTAATACAAACAGAAAGACAATAAAAATTACTGTCAGCAACACTGGTGATAGGCCTTGTCAGATTGGATCACATACGCACTTTTTCGAAATCAACAAGGCACTAGATTTTCCAAGAGAAAAAGCATATGGATATAGACTCAATATACCTGCCGGAACATCTACAAGATTCGAACCAGGAGATTCAAAAGACGTTGAGCTATGTGAACTTGGTGGCTCACGTGTTTGCTTTGGTTTTAATGCTTTGACAATGGGAAGCCTGAATTCGACCACAGTAAAAAAGACAGCATTTGAAAAAGCCAAGATGTATGGCTATAAGGGAGCATAGTTATAGGAGAGTGAAAGAGAGAAATGGTACTTAAATTAACAAGAAAACAATATACAGACCTCTTTGGAGCCACAAAAGGCGACAAGATAAGATTAGGAGATACCGATTTAATGGCTGAAGTAGAGAAAGATTTCATCACATACGGTGACGAATGTGTCTTCGGTGGCGGAAAAACGCTAAGAGACGGTCTTGCGCAGACCTCAGGTATCACTAATGCAAATGGCGCTCTAGACTTTGTAATCACTAATGCAGTTGTCTTAGATCCTGTGATTGGTATCGTCAAAGGAGATATAGGAATCAAGGATGGTAAGATAGCAGGTATTGGAAAGGCAGGAAACCCTCTGACCATGGACAACGTGGATAGAAACATGGTTGTTTCAGCATGTACAGAAGCTACCGCGGGTGAGCACACGATATGTACACCTGGACACTTCGATACACACATCCATATGATTTCTCCACAACAGTACATAGATGGGATTAGCGGGGGTATTTGCAATATGATAGGCGGCGGGACAGGGCCGGCTGACGGTACTAATGCAACAACCTGTACTCCTGGAGTATTTAACATAAGCAGGATGATGGAATCTGTGGAGGATACGCCAATGAATTGGGGTTTCTTGGGAAAGGGAAACGATTCGCATCCCTCACTTGCTACACAGATGGAGCAAATAGAGGCAGGTGCCTGTGGCTTGAAAGATCACGAAGATTGGGGAACAACTGCCGCAGTGTTGGATGCATCACTCAGAGCCGCCGACCTGACTGATACTCAAGTTGCAATTCACACAGACTCGATCAACGAATGCGCTTACCTGGAAGACACAATTAACGCCATTGATGGAAGGGTTGTGCATAGTTACCACACAGAAGGCGCAGGTGGTGGTCATGCTCCAGATATCATGGCAATTGCAGCACATCCAAACGTACTTCCATCATCCACAAATCCAACAAGACCATATACAGTGAATACAGTGGACGAACACTTGGACATGTTAATGTTCTGTCACCATCTTAACCCGGCGGTGCCAGAAGATGTTGCATTTGCCGATTCAAGAATTAGAGCTGAAACAATTGCGGCCGAAGATGTCCTCCATGATGAGGGAATCCTCAGTATGTATTCCTCCGATAGTCAAGCGATGGGCAGGATAGGAGAAGTGGTCATTCGTGCGTGGCAAACTGCAGACAAGATGAAAAAGATGAAGGGAAAATTGAAGGAAGAGACAGAAGATAATGACAATCTTAGGGCAAGAAGGTACATTGCCAAAACCACTATAAATCCAGCAATAACTCACGGAGTGGCAGATTATCTTGGCTCTCTGGAAGTAGGCAAATATGCAGATATTGTCATGTATAATACGGCCTTCTTCCCAGCAAAACCAAAGATGGTCTTCAAAGGTGGATTCATAGCATGGTCAATCATGGGAGATCCAAACGCATCTTTACCGACTCCCGAACCAGTATTCTATAGACCGATGTTTGGAGCGATGGGCAAGGCTGTAAAGAAGACGTGTTTTACATTTACTTCAAGGGCGGCTGTTTCACTAGCCGTACCGCAGAAGCTGGGATTGGAGAAAGTTATGCTGCCAGTGCGCAATTGCAGGACAATCGGAAAGAAAGATATGATGTGGAATGACAAGACGCCCAATCTTACGGTTGATCCAGAGACATATGAAGTAAAGATAGATGACCAACTGGCAACGGTAGATCCGGCCAAGGAACTCTCTTTGGCCCAAAGGTACTTTATGGCATAGGAACAAAGACGCAAGCAAAGATAAAGATCTAGTGTAGCGTTATCCGTTACACTGAGATTCCTGTTTTTTCTGCATTGTGGATACCTTTATTTCTTCTTTTAAGGTAGTTTAGGTTAATGTCGAATCCAAATTATGGTGTATGGAGACCCATGGCTGAGAATGTTGAATTCAATGCCCTGGAATCAAACTCAAATGCGGTTATGGCTGTGGCTGACACAGTCAGGACAACCCTAGGCCCCAAGGGACTGGATAAACTTCTCATTGACCAAGTGATGAATAGGCATATTTCCAATGACGGCGTTACCATATTGCTATCTCTACGAGCTATCCATCCAGTTGCGCGCTTGATAGTTGAGATTGCAGAGAGACAGGAACAGATGGTCGGTGATGGGACTACTACAGCGGTTGTGATGGCAGCAGAGATGATAAAGGAAGGAAGGAGATTGATAAAAGAACTGGGTGTTCATGCTACGAAAGTAGTAGAAGGAATTGACAACGGTGTAAGACACGCCTGCTCACTTTTAGAGCGGGATGCAAGGAAAATCAAGCTTGATGATCCACAACTAGAACATATTATCAAGACAAGTCTCTCCTCAAAGCTGGATGGACAGAATCTATCACATCTGGTCATTTCAGCGATCCGATCTGTTGGTGAGCAGGCCATCTATAATGGAGAGTATGATTTTGATAAGGCTACCAAAGTGATAAGGAGAACCAACATGGAAGATAAGACCGTTAACGGTATAGTTTTAGAAAGAAAACGGTTGGACTCAGAAATGCCTTCAGAAATCAATGATGCAAAGATTATGATATCGAAATTGGATCTCAAGCCTATTAAAGAATCATGGTTGAAGGACAACAGCAAATATCAAGAGATTCTTGCAATGCAAAATGATCGTATGTCAAAGTCTAAAGAGATCGTCGATGCAATGGTTGCTACTGGCGCCAATACTTTCCTCTTGGCCTCTACCGAAATAGATCAGACAATAGAAGATTTGCTGGTTCTTAGAAAGGTTATTGCTGTTAGGATATCAACAGAGGAGGTAGATTATCTCTCACGATATACGGGAGCCAAACCAGTGAGAATGATAGAGGAGCTAAGTAGGACAGATATATTGGGTAGAGCAGATCGTGTCTATGAAGACGAGGACAAAGAGGTAGTCTACATAGAGAATGCCTCAGGAAAAAAGATGGTGACAATAATAATATCAGGATCAACTAAAGAGACATCAATTGAACGTTGGCGCGCATCGATAGATGGGGTAAATGCTGCAGAAGCTGCTCTAAATCATGGAGTGGTTCCAGGAGGAGGAGCGGCCGAGTTACACATAATTGAAAAGGTTAAGGAACTTAAGCTTAAAGGTCTTGAGCAGGTCGGATTGGATGTTGTGACCACCGCTTTAGAGAGCATCATGAGACAGATCCTGACAAACGCAGGTTTTAACGGACTTGAAAAAGTTATGGCAGCAAAGGCCTCCCCAGACGAATTTGGAGTTGATATAGATACAGGAGAACTCGTAGATATGTGGAAAAAAGGAGTAATTGATCCTTTGCTTGTAAAGACAATGGCTCTTGAAGCCGCTGGTGAAATTGCAAAATCAGTACTACGTATTGATAGAAATCTGGCAGCCGAAGATCTCAATCCTCAAGCAGTTTCGGAAACAAAAAGGTAAGATAGAGGTATGAGGTATAGATGTAAGAAGGTGAAGTTGCCATTACCCTTATCCGCCATTGCGTTGAAGAATCAAATGTTGACGAAAATCTTTTTGTTCTAGATCCAACTCAGGTAAGACACGTTACCATAAGAGGAGGTAAAATAGAATCGATGTCTGCAATGATAGACCCAACGTCGCATCTAAATCTAGACTATCCGGATCATAAAATTACTATTTGTGTTATAGCCAAGAAATTCAGTATAGGATCAAGCGTCAAGATAGTAGATGAAGGCTTGGTCTTTGCAAGAGTAGATGCAAGCGCGTGCAAACATTTGGGACAGGTTGACTATACACAGAGACTCACCAAGATGATTGATGCAGTAAAAAAACTTAGAGTTGAAAAAGCAAAGGCCATAGCTAATCCAAAATCCAAAGAGCAGAGTGATAAACATTAACAATGATTCACACTGATAAAATAGTTGGGAATATCAAATTTGATCAGAACCTAAGATCGAAATATCAAGAGATGTTAAAAAGTGGTAATGTTGAGAAGATTCTAGTCGCACGTCTTGAGTCTGATAGAGCAAGAATGAGGAAGGTTTCTGATAAAGGGACGGAGATAGCTTTGACTTTGCATTCAGGATCTCACGTCAGGGATGGAGACGTTATCCTTTTAACAGATAAAAAGATGGTGGTAGTACAAAGAGAATCAGAAAATGTGGCCATGGTATCGGTCCACGATAACATTTCAGCAGATCATGTGTTGGAAATCGCTGTCAAAATTGGCCATACTATAGGCAATATGCACAGACCAATAAAAATTGAAGATAACAGAATATTCTTTCCTATTCAAGCACTATCAGAAATTGATCTATTTGGAAAACTATTTTCCAATTTAAAAGATCATCTTGATATCAAAAGCGATAACATCATTTTTGAGCCTGAGCCAGGTCACGATGTCCATGAGCACTGAAATAGGTCTCGACGACATCAGTTTCCTACAATTATCTGACTCTATATTTCCAACTGGATTGTACGCTACATCTAGCGGACTGGAAGCACTGTATTCTACGAAAAAGTTAAAGCCCAAAAATATTTGGGAATTGATAGCTGTCTATCTACAACAACAAGTTGGACCTTCGGATTGTACGGCACTTGGAAATGCCTACGAATCAGCTAAGAAAGCCGATTTCCAAGGTATTATAAACGCAGATCAAGCACTCTATTTCATGAGAATTATAGAAGAGACCAGAAATGCCTCCGTCAGATCGGGTAATCAATTGCTGAAATGTGTAAGTTCATTCGTTAAGGAAAACGAAATTTTAGATCGCTACCAGAAGGCGGTAAGCACTGGTGAAGCATCAGGAATATACCCTGTTTCATTTGGGATAGTATCGTGCTGTCTTGACATTCCAAAACACAAGGCAGGAGTAATGTTATTGTATGGATTTACTGTAAGTATTGTAGGAGCCGCACTCCGACTGGGTATACTTCAACATTTTGACGCTCAGGGAATAATTCATGAGCTCAGACCTTGCATCTTAGAGGCGGTGCAAAAGAATATTGATAGACCATTATTTAGCATGTGGCAATTTGCACCCGCAATAGATATCTTACAGATGAAGCACGAACAAATGAATTCGAAAATGTTTATTACGTAACAAATGAATATTTTTTTGTGTCTTCTAAGAGAATCCCTAGAGTTGGAATTGGGGGTCCAGTAGGATCGGGTAAAACCTCGCTAATAGAGCAGATTGTACCATTATTATCTAAAAAAGGATACAAGGTGGGCATAGTCTCAAACGACGTCGTATCTAAAGAAGATGCAGAGCGAATGAGGAGAAACCTCGCAACAGAAAGAGGGCTTATGCCTGAAGAGTTAGTAATAGGAGTGGCTACCGGAGGATGTCCACACACTGCAGTAAGAGAAGATCCATCAATAAACCTGTCTGTGGTTGAAGAAATGGAATCAAAACATGACTATTTGGACTTGATCTTGATAGAGAGTGGGGGCGATAACATTACGACTACATTTAGTCCAGCTTTGGCAGACTATTTCATCTATATCATAGACGTAACAGGGGGGGATAAGTATCCTCGAAAGAGGGGACTTGGCATAGAGAATTGCGACCTTCTTGTAATAAACAAAATAGATATCGCTCCGTACGTCGGCGCGGATCTGAAAGTAATGGAACGAGATGCCAAGGTAGTTCGAGGCAACAAGTCGTTCTTATTTGTCAACTCCAAGATAGGTGACGGAATTAGTGAAGTTGTATCATACATCATCAGAGATGTTCTCTTCGAATCGCCGCCTAAAACGTTAGTGAGAAGCTAGTTTGCTAATGAAAAAATAAATGAATCTAAGTGATTATGTACGACAAAAAAGTGAATAATAAGTTGCTAGATTTCTAGAGTTGAAGACGCCATCCTTGGCAACACCGATAGATTTCTATATACCGTCAGATATCCCACCTGAAATCTCAATATATCAAGCAGAACCTGGACAGCTGGGAGTAGGAAAGGCTGGCAAGGTTGGTATTTTACAGTTGAAGCTAGAGAGGGATGCCTATAATAGAAGGACTGTGATAAGAGAGCAATATTGCAAGACCCCTCTATGCGTACAACGTGCTTTATACCTAGAGGAGACTCTTCCAGCCATGGCCTATGTGTACATCATCTCTCCCTCTGGTGGAATACTTCAGGGAGACCGTTACAGAATTGATATCGTACTTAGCAACAACTCTTTTGCTCATGTCACCACACAAAGTGCAACCAGAATATACAAGATGGAAAAAAACTTCGGCACTCAAATGGTTAATGTAGAAGTGAAGGAGGGGAGCTACTTTGAGTATATCCCAGACCAGATAATACCATTTCGTAATTCTAGATTCTACCAGGCAGTTGAGTTGAACGTTCATGATAATGCTACCATGATTTACTCCGAAATGTTGGTCCCAGGACGAGTAGCAAGAGGCGAATCATTCGAGTATGACATATGCTACATTAGGACAAGAGCGAGAAACCAGCTGGGTAAGCCGAGGTTTGTCGACATGATTAAACTAGAACCAAAAAAAGAGAACTTAAGACTAGAGGAGATTATGGGAACTTTTGATGTGGTGGGCACTATGTACATTATTACTAGACCGCTTTATATTAAAGACCTTCAACAGGAGATTAATTTAAAGATCAACGAGCTTCAAGAGACAATAGCTGGTGGCGCTTCAGCGTTTCCAAATAAACAGGGTATTATTGTAAGGATGCTGGGTAAGACTGCTGGTGAGGTCAGAAATATGATATTTGAAGTTATAAGAATTTCAAGAAGCCAAATCATAGGCGCCTCATTTAGTGGTATTAGGAAGGCTTAACACATACTTGGCATGAAAATACGCTGTCTTGGATTATTACTTAAAACAAGGAGAATTGAATCATTATGATTCATGATTTACAAGAGTTGAGGAGTTTTAACCTAGCTCACCATAACAAAATCAATCATTTTTTTACAAAGTCTTTCTTTAGTCCGTTCACATCTTAATGATCATCGAATAAATGTTAAAAATTACCTTTGCCCGTTACCAAGAACTCTGTTACTTTGATTCTATGATTACTTTCACCGGAATGAATTCGTGCCGACTGTATTGAATCAAATACCATATCACAATCCTCGCACCAGCAAGTAAATCTTAATCTACTCCTATCAAAGGCATTCATTTTCTATTTGCTATAATTCAATAATACTTCTATTATTAAAAATGTATCCTTGCTTGAATCAATTAATAAGAAATAAACTGGTTGTCTATTGCATATAATGAACTATCTAGATATGATCTTGTTTAAACAGCTGTCCATTAATTCCTGACATTTAATAAAGCGTGTATATTTTCACCGGCACTAATAGATTTCAAATGATTTAGTAGCTTTACATAACAATCAATACCGTCAAATCTTGCTTCTGTTAGAACCCTATCATATATCTCAGTTCTAAGAATTATGGATTTAGGCTTCATATCTATTTGTATTCTTAAATTACCGTAGGGATCGCCCAAATTTTATATACAATAAGGATCCGAATCTGTTCCTTTTATTTATTTATTATTTTTAGTCGTGTTACCTTCAGCATAGCGGCTAGGTTTTAAAGTAATCAATTATTACATTACAGCTAGCGATAATGAATTTAAAATCAAAGAATAAACCTCGCAAGATTCATAGACGGATTGATAATCAACTTTCAGTTACGAGAATAAGCCTCTCCTTAGCTCCGAAGCTACTTGAAGAATTTGACATCTCTAGGGTCAAGGCTGGCTATTCTGATAGATCTAAGGCAATACAAGCCGCTTTGCACATGTTCGTGGATGAAAACAACTGGAAGATTGGAGAAAGAACCCAAAGTGGTGCCGGAGCCATAGTTCTCATGTACGACAATCATATTTACAATCAGAATAGAGAATGGTTGCAAAAGCAACACGATTATAGAGATATTATAAACTCTTCTACTCATCTACACCTAAACCATGAAGACTGTCTGGAAACCATCATGGTCAAAGGTCGGATCAAACGAATAAAAGACCTTGTAAAATTGTTAACCGAAAATAGGGGAATAAAGAGCTTAAAATTTCATTTTGTTTCGTTGATTCAGCCAGAACCAGCAACTCCATCTGAATCGGTTTTTCAATAGCTTTACACTTGTGTATCGACAAATGCCCTACACGCACTTACGATCAATAATCACTTATGTCGATGTCGACTTAATTTATTACTAAATTCACAATTATTAATACTGTTCCTCTAAAATTTGCTTTCAAGTAATAAAGGCGATGTTAGTGTTGATTGGTGCCTTATGCCTAAGGGCATTATGTTAGATCCAGTAATACTTTCTACTAAAGTTTTAATACTCTTTTTAAAATTGAAAGATGAATAATATTATGAAAGCGCCAATTGTCATTCTTTTTGCCGGATTGGTTTTTCTAGTCCTCATGAATGCATCATACACTACTGAAAACACGACGGTGACCGGCACCTCACCCAATAGTCTAACGACGAAGTTTAAGGTAGTCACATCAGTTGCCCCTATCGCAAACATCATTAAAAATATTGGTGGTGATAGAATAGAGCTTATCAATATTATTCCTGAGGGTTCAGATTCACATACCTTTGAACTTGTGCCTTCAGACGTCTTAAAAATAAATGACGCAGATCTAGTGATAATAGATGGACTTCACCTTGAGGCTGGTATGGAAAAAGTTGCTGATGAAGCAAAGAACAAGAATCCACAGCTGCAGTTGCTCAAGCTAGGGGATAATACGATAAACAAAAATGAATGGATTTATGATTTCAGCTTTCCAAAAGAAAAAGGAGATCCCAACCCACACTTGTGGCTAAATGTGGCATATGCTATGATGTTTGCGAATCTTACAAGAGATAAACTAGTAGAAATGGATCCAAATGACGCTGATTATTACTCTACTAATGCGGACAGATACATTTCGTTATTGAAGAAATTGGATGAAGGTATTATACAGGCAGTACAAACAGTACCTACACAAAACAGGAAGTTACTGACCTACCATGATTCATGGGCGTATTTTGCTCAAAGATATGGTATGATTGTAGTAGGTGCAGTACAGCCCTCTGACTTTGGAGAACCCAGTCCGCAGGATCTGGCAAACCTAATAGACCAAATCCGATTAGAAAAGGTACCGGCCATCTTTGCATCTGAAGTTTATCCGAGCAAGGTTGTAGATCAGTTAGGAAGAGAGGGAAATGTGACCTTCGTCCAAACTCTGAGTGATGATAGTTTGCCAGGAAAATCTGGTGATCCTAATCATACCTATGTTGGAATGATGCTTGAAGATATGAAACATATGCTTATTCCACTAGGAGGTAATGTTGATTCTCTAAAAGACGTAGATCCTAAAGATACATATATTAAGGATGGTTGAAAGAGGTTTGCGTTGGTTCAATCTCATAAGTCCTTTTTCTAGAAACATAGTTTGGAATTATATTATAAACTGAGACGATTGAGAATGACTTACGATATTGTCTTAATCAGTACACTTGTATGCACAAGGATTTGTGCCTTAATCTATCTTGGAGAATCCAAGACTAAGGACGATGAAGCCAGGTTATCCATAAGTATAAAACCTCATTTTCTTCAAACTTGCAGAGTAACTTCACAACATAAAGAGATATTTATCAAATTCGGTATGGAGGAATACAAAGAATTTCAGGCAGTTTCACAGACTACGGTAGATCATGCTTTAAGGAAACTTAAGGAACGGTGAGAGTATGTTATGAACAATATCTATCGCATTTAGTAATGGTTGAATAAGAAAATTGTTATTCTTAGAATACTTTTATTTTTGCAAACCTAGGAAACCATTAGAAAGTGAAACTAGATAACATCATAACCCTTTCTGACGTTACATACGGTTACTCGTTCAAGTCAGCTACGCTTGAGGGGGTCAATCTTACTATTCGCAGGGGACAATTCATGGGATTGCTTGGTCCAAGTGGATCTGGAAAAACGACACTTCTTAAGATAATAACTGGCTTGATAAAACCTTGGCATGGTTCGATAACATTTGGTAATAATTCATCAACGTACTCACACAAGATAATTATCGGATATGTTCCACAGGTTGAGAGTGTTGATTGGAGCTTTCCAGTAACGGTCAGAGAGGTCGTGGCGATGGGAATATGGAATCAGTCTGGATTTACTCCGTGGCTTGTGAAGAATGATAAAGAGGAGATTGATAATTTACTCAAAAGTTTAGGTATTTTGGAATTTGGTTCAAGACAAATATCTGAGCTATCAGGTGGGGAGCAACAAAGGGTATTTCTCGCCAGAGCTTTAATTCGAAATCCAGATATCTTATTATTGGATGAGCCAACTTCAGGTGTAGATTATAATACAAGGGAGAAAATTCTGGGAAACTTAAACGACCTCAACTTAAAGGGTATGACAATAATCCTCACAACGCATGATCTAAGTGGAATGGCAAGGAGGGTACCGTGGGTCGTATGTGTAAACCATACTATAATAGCTGAAGGCAGACCAGAGGAAACACTAACAGAGACTAATTTACTGAAAACTTACGGTCTGCTAGAGACATGACCCAAGCAAGAGGTGTACAATGGAAGGAATGATCGACTTACTGCTTCCATTCCAATATGAATTTTTCACACGAGGAATAATAGCTTCCGTTTTCATCGGCGGCATATGCGGTTTACTAGGAGTGTATATCATACTGCGTGGTATGAGCTATATCGGACATGGCATATCTCACGCGGTGTTCGGTGGGGCTGTTGCAAGTTATATTATGAACTTTAACATTTACCTAGGTGCAACAGTATGGGGTTTTGTATCAGCCATTCTTATTAATGAAATTTCAAAGAGAACGAAGATAAAGGCTGATGCGGCTATCGGAGTAGTAACTACCGCCGCCTTTGCGATAGGCATCCTTTTAATAAGTCTTAACCGTAGCTATACACAAAACTTCGAGGCACTCTTATTTGGTAACATCTTAAGCATAACAGACCAAGATCTAATTATAATAGTTTTAGTAACATGCATAACTGGAGCATTTATTTTCTTTTTTCAGAAGCAACTTCTATTTACTATTTTTGACAGTGAAACTGCCCAAGTTTATGGAGTCAGGACGGAGGTGGTCGATATATTGTTCTCTCTCGTTTTGGCTGGCGTAATAATAGCTTCTATGAGCTCTATAGGCGTTACATTGTTAGCTGCAGCAATCGTTGCACCTGCAATTGCATCGAGGATGCTCACAAATGACTTTTTCAAGATGATGATACTATCATGTAGTATAGGCATAGCGACTGCGTTTTCAGGGATGTATGTGAGTTTTTACTTCAATTCAGCATCAGGCGCTACAATTGTCCTCTTTGGAGCAGCCGCAGTTGGAGTATCAACATTATACTCATTCTTGATGAAAATACACCACACACACTACCATGGGGAAGTAAAACATTCACATTCACATGCACATACAGGTGTGCATAGACATTTTCACAAAATGGATCAATGAGATTAGTTAGGATTGAGGATTGAAAGCAATGATAAGTCAATACGGGATGAGTATTCATAAACAATATTGTGGGCATCTTAATGCTATATTCCGGTTGGTAACTTACCTAGTAGGGCGCTACTTAACTAACTTAAGTCTTGTTTCTTATTAAATCATATATATGACCAAGAGGATTCAATTTTATGAAACAAGTTGATATTTATGTACCTGAAGAAAGAATCTCCGAAATAACTGAAATCCTTCATAAGAATGAAGTCGGAGGTATTAGCATTTCAACTGTCCGTGGAAGAGGAAAGATTCCTCATGAGCCGATTCCAGAAATTGCAACAGCATGGATGACGGGAAAGAAAATCATTCCAGAATACGTAACGAGGCTTAAATTTGAAGCAGTTGTTACAGATGGTAAAGTAAAGCCCATTGTGGATGATCTTTCGAAGTTGGATATTAAGAGAGGTAAAGTCTTTGTACATGACATTTCTGAAGCATACGATCTGGTAAAGCAAACCAGTGGAGAAAGTGCTCTAGACTAACCGAGATAATAGATCCTGGGTATCAGAAAGCTTACTGCTTAGATAGCTGTACGATCTCTTCCGATGAATTATGGCGCATTGTCAAAGAAGCCAGGTTATTTAGATCGTTTACTTCATTGGAGATATTCGAATTTGAGACGATTTGTACAGAAATAGAGTGAAGGTAGTAGGAATATGAGAAAAAGCGTGTTTTCAAGAGGCTAAAGAGAATTATAAGAAACGTAGGTAAGGATAAACCATTCAACAAGAAGGAGATAGATTCATGATGTTTCTGGTTTACTACAAGATGTACATAACATACATCCTTTCAAACTTTCTTTTTGATTTAGAACGCTGCTCATACTGACAAATCTGTACGTTTGATAAGTCGATATCGACTTATCACCTTTTTAGAACCTTTAATCACATGGTGACGCGTTATTGATTGATCTATAGACGCGTCAATATGAGGTAGATCTGTACATATTGAGCAGGAAGACGATAATTCTATTAATATGTCATGTTAAATCCCTTCCACTTCTTGAATCGTTATTATTCCACTATCGCTATCATCCTCTTGATTTGCGGAAGTAGTCTATCCAGATTTCTCACTTTTATTTTATTAACTCCTAGAGGAATTCCATACTGCTTCCTATTACACATTAATATGCTCTCTAAAATAAGACAACCCTGCACTTTTTTATGGAAGTAACAATTAGCAGGATGAGCTGGAATAGTTTCTTAACAGAATATCAAGTTGGAAAAATTAAAAGAACGAATTACTAAACATTTGAATGACTTCGGCCAAAAAAAGTAAAATGTCTGAAAACGTATTAAAATAAAAAGATAATTGTTAAACGGACATTCATCGAGTTAATAAGGTCGATTTATAGGATAAAGGATTGAGGTAACAAAATGAGATCAAATTAATATCCCAAATGCAATAGTATTAGACGGCTCAATTATTTACAACAGATAACATATGAAATTTGTTGGTATCTTATTTCATTAAACCGGTACTCATGGGAGTATCGAGCTTAGAAAAGAATATCTATATGTTCCTGCATATAGAATTAATTTATGCGGAGACTATAATGAAATGTTGCTATATTTGATTGAGTATGGATGCACGTGCATGCTACTTGGGCTTTGATTCAGGTTGTATTGGGTTCTTCATCTGAACTCATAGATCCTTCCGTCATAAAGATCAAGTCAAACGATTATATGTAATAAAACACGTAGTGAGTGAGTGCATAATCAGACGTGACGGTACAAGATGGCTCAAATCTGAGATATTGTTCTCATATAATAGATTATGAAAAAAAGAGTAGTAAAATCACTTGGCTTAGATGCATTAAATGCAAATGCGTCATTGGATGGCTAGAGGATAACAGGCAAAGAATTGAAGGAAAGGTTGTTAAGTTGTCTTATGCCGAAAAAGAGGTATTAAAATAGTTTACAAAACAAGTTTATAAATGCTTGAAAATTGATTAGGAGAATTGTAGGAAAGATGGTAAATATATCAATCGTTGTGTCGTAACGCGTAGTACATTTTTTGTCAGAAATCTTATATTTTTAATAGCCGAAAAGACATAATAAAAACTGAAAATATTACCCCGGCGCTAACTAGAAAAGTGGCTGCTCCAATCTGATTATACAAGATTCCTCCCGCAATTAACCCAATGATACTTGCTAGGCCTCCAAAACTACCTGCAACACCCTGAACCGCTCCTTGAAGAACTGTTCCTGCACGTTTTGAAAGTATAGACATAAAAGAGGGCCACATAAGGCCGTTACCAAGTGCAAATAATATCACAGCCACATACACAAATATAATGTTATTTGAAACAAATAAAACAAAATTTGTACCTAAAATTATACTACCAATAATAACTAGTTTTTCCTCAGAAAATTTTTTTAATGCTTTACGTAATACAGGTCCTTGGATGAAGACCATTATTCCACTTAATACTGCATAAAATATTCCCAACTGTGTTATTGACCATTTTAGATCATTGGCTGCGTGAGTCGGAAACGAAGCATAGTATACATTGAATCCAAGAAATATCAGGAAATATAATATGAGTAAAAATAGAATGTGTTTTAGTTTGAAAACATCTAGCATTTTAGGTTTAACAGGGCTCACGGGCTCATAGCAATCTTTACACTCCTGCGCAAAAACCTTTCTAATAGTACCTTCTTCGGGGACTAATATTGGATTTGATATAGTCCTGGATTCTTTTAATAGAATAGCTATTACAACTAACGTAATCAAAGATAGTAATAGAGCCGCTAGAACTGGCAGTATTGTTCCATAAATTGTTCCACCTAAAATTCCAGCTAGAGCAGGACCTAAAATAAAACCCAGATTAGAAGAGATTGCCATTTTTCCAAAGTTCTTACTCCTGTTTTCTTCTGATGAAACATCCGAAAGGTAGGCATTTGCAACCGAAATATTTCCACCAGTAATTCCGTCAATTGCCCTGGCAAGAAATATGAGAAGCAATGGAACAACAATAACAATTGGTCCCAGATAGATGGGGTTAATAATAAAGGTCTCTCTAAAAGGCAAAATTAAAGCAAAAAGAAATAATATCCAACCAATTGCTGTTCCTGCATTGCTTAACAAAAGAATCTTTTTTCTTCCATAAATATCAGACCACCTTCCTAAAACTGGAGCTCCAATAAGTTGGAAAGCAGGGTAAGTTGCTGCCAGTAGCCCATAAACTATGGCATTACCTCCGAATTTCATGACTAAAAAGACTAGGAAAGGCAAAACAATACTAAATCCTAGAGTACCTATAAAATTAACCAACAATATAGGAAAAAGTTGCGTGCGTTTCTCTCTACTACTCATAATTTACACATTTGCAATATAGATAGAGTGTATTGAAAAATGTTTACCTGTTTTCATTTATAAACAAAGGCGCTATTTTGAAGTAATGCTTGAACTGTAGGTTCAATTCTGCCAGCTTGAGTCATGCTGAACAATGGGTTGGCATGAGTTCTGCAGCGCCACCAAGTCTGTTTTCCCATTTTGGTAACATAACCTGTACGCATTTCTTATTCACAGCATCAATGTATTTAGAGAAAATTAACCAAGGGTTGGCAAACCCTCCTACTTGTTCTGCTATCTTGCTAAAAGCTACCTCTTCGTTCGCTTTAGTAGCTGCCTTTTGTAGATCCTTGACAAATTCCGTTTGCATTGTTACGTCGTCCCTTGTCCCAAGTCTAGTAAGATGTCCTGCAACAATGGTGTCGAAGTCATAGTTATTCAAAACTATTTCGTGGGCCTTGATAAATCCGGCAACATCTTTGGCTACAGCAAGATAAGCAAATGGTACCGAACCAGGAAATACTATATCATCCAAAATGAGCACCTTCTGTTTTGGAGCATAGATAAAGATGTTTCCTGGTAAGTGGTTGACTCCATAATAATCCGGCTTAAGTGTTTGATTGCCAAACTCCAGCGTATAATTCTTGGAAAAAGTTGCTGTAGGGACTGGTGGTACCATTGTAGCATTTTTTTGCAACTGACTTTGCGTTTTGTAACTCACGAGCAGTTTCATCCTGTGCAATAATCGTTGTATTTCTTGGGAACAATCCCGCCGCACCAATGTGGTCGATATGAGCATGACTGTAAATCAAATATTTTATGGGTTTGTCTGTCACCTTTGCTATTGCTTGGAGATACTTTTGGCCGAAAGATGGCGGTGCGTCAATTGCCACAACTCTCTCATCGGTCACTAAGAACATTGTATTATAAGCACCGTCAGTCACCCAATACAACTGGTCACGAAGTTCCTCAACCAAGTAACCTTTTGGAGGGATCGTCGGCCCCTTCGAGGTGTCATGTACTTGTGCTCCTCCAGTCTTGTTAGTACTATTGCTGTTCGAATCTTTTACTGTCGTTGTTACAAACTTTACATACGCTGTTTTTTCATTTTCGGTCGCTGCGAAGACCTTGGTAATTTGAGTGGTTTGAAATAGTGTTGAAATTGCAAATAAGAGCTGCAGTTACTATAGACGTAATAACTAACCCTTGATAATTTTTATGCATCGATTTTAATAACTGCAAGATATTACTATATAAGGTTGATAACTCTAGTATTAATTTCGAATTCAGCCAGTACTTCATCTAATAATGTGAATTGACAAATTTAAGCTTGATTAACGTACTGTTTCCTTACTTGACAGCAACTGGTTTATCATCTAAATGAACAATTTCGCTTAATGTCATAATGAGCACGTGAAGCAAGTCCTCCGGTTTCATGAAAATGAACTTCAGTAAAACCCCTTTCCCTCAAATAATCCTCAATGGTTCCTGCATATTTTATTACTTTATCTTTTACGACATTAAGTTCGGAAACATCTAAGGCAAATTTCTTTTCATAATCTATTTCCCATAATTCTTCCTCATTACCATTCATGAATACGTACTCAATCATTTGTGTATAGGTATGAATAAAGGTCTATTTTATTATATACAAAAATTGTTAAGGCTTCAATAATAGTCGAGAATTGACATGACGGTATTATCAGATAAATTACTGAAACTGCAGTATGAAGGCCTTATTTCTAAGAAAATCTATCCAGAAATACCCCAGAGTAGAATAACGTTGACTGATAGAGCGAGGGAACTAAAAGAAATACTTGAAGAGTTAGGAGATGGGCTCAGCGCTGCAAATTCCCTATAACTCGACCCATACCAGTACAATAACAAAGTTGTATTACCTTAAGGAGAAACATTTTTTTGTAGTGGTGATATAGTGAGAGTGTGAGTAAATATGAAAATATGCGTACCGCTGATATTGTAGCCGACGCATTGCTTGATTGGAAAGTTGATACAATTTTTGGGTTACCTGGCGACGGTATTAATGGTTTTATTGAAGCTTTAAGACGTAGGCAAGATAAAATTAAATTCATACTTGTAAGGCATGAAGAGTAATATTAATGCAATTCCATTGTGTATTGCCACACAAGATAAGGAGGAAATAGTTCGTTTCGTCAATGGAATTGAACCATGTTTTGGAGCAATAAATCCTGAAGATATAGAATCACCAAAGGTTTTTGATATAATAAAAAGACTCAGAGCTGAACTCAATACCTGTGTTTCATGATGATCAGCATAGAACAGCTGTAATTACATTAGCAGTACTGATAAATTCTCTAAAAATCATGTCAGATTTGATTTAAAAACGACCATTCTAAACATCGTATCTGATCTATGTTTATTAATCCCGTATTGCCATTTCCTCTTTATAATTGATACAAGATGATAGAGGAACAAGGAGAAGTACTAATCCATGTCTTGATTTCTCTTGCTGTACTTCTATTTGCTGCTAAATTATTTGCTGAAATTTTTCATAAATTTAGATTGCCCGTTGTATTAGGTGAATTATTAGCAGGAATAATTGTAGGGCCGTTCGCTATAGGAGCGTTACCTATATTTGATGGTAAACCTCTTGTCATATTAAATGAAACAATACTTCAGATAGGTCAGATAGCTGGAATTGTCATATTATTCATAGCCGGACTTGAGATTACTCCAAGAGAGTTCTTGAGAGGAGGTGCAGCATCATTTACAATAGGTGCATGTGGAGTTATTGTTCCGTTCTTTTTAGGGTATTATGTATTTACGATATTTGGATTAGACGGATTACAATCCGTTCTTATAGCCACAGTCCTTACTGCAACGAGTATTGCGATATCAGTTAGAGTCCTAACTGAATTAGGAAAAATGCAAACAAAAGAGGCAAAATTAATTTTAGGAGCAGCTATAGTAGATGATATTCTTGCAATTGCAGTATTATCAGTAGTTGTAACTATGGTTCAAACTGGTAACATGGCACCAAATATTACTGATATTATATTTCTGATTCTAAAGATATTAGGGATATTTGCTGCGTTACTAATTGGAGCAGTAATAATTATACCAAAAATACTAAACACAGAAAGGTTATGGAAAGCTAAAGGTAGTGTTGAAGGTATCGTTACTGCATCATTCTTTGGTGCATCGGCTGTAGCTGCTTTGGTAGGACTGTCTCCAATAGTAGGAGCATTTTCTGTAGGTATGGCGGTAGCCAGCACAAAAATAATTAAACGAGTTGAAGAATATGTTGATAAATTAGAGATAATATTTGCTCCTTTATTTTTTGCAATTATTGGAACTCAGGTGAACCTAACTGGAGTCTACTTGGATGTATTGTTCTTATCTGCGATTGTAATTGCCGTCGCAATTTTCAGTAAATTAGCAGGATGCGGATTACCAGCCATGATGTTTTTGAGGGAAAAATCAAAAGCTATGAAAGTAGGTATAGGAATGATTTCAAGGGGTGAAGTCGGTCTCATAGTAGCTGGTATTGGAGTTAGCTCCGGTGTTTTATCCTCAAACGTTTACACTACAGTAATCATGATGGTAGCCGTAACTACATTAATCACGCCCATATGGTTAAAGAAATCTTATAGTAAGGAGCCTGTGGCTGCCAAAGCTGACTAATTTGTGATTATTCGAGTTATAATCTGTAATTATTCATCACTCTTTTTACATTCGAATCCAAAAATTGTGTCAAATTTGATTCACAAACAACCAGCACCATTCATCTGAGTTTGTTGTATAATTCATAGGACAAAACAAGGGCAGTTTATTGCACTATTTACATAATAATTAATATTTTGTTGTCTCGATGATTAGTTGATTGAGAATTTTTGATACACTCACAAAAAGTAATATTTCATTGAGGTCTGCACACAAGGTAATTAGAATTTTTGTTTGTGGTCCTACTCTTTATGACAATTGTCACTTAGGACATGCAAGAGTATTTGTACTGGTAGATCTAATAATTAGATTACTTAGATCAAGAAACTATATTCCCCATGTAATAGTAAACGTTACTGATATCGACCCAAAGTTAAACGAAAATAATAATATCAATCCTGACATTATATTTAAGGCATTTATTGATGATATGAAAAAACTTGAAATCAGCGATTTGATATATGCTAAAACTAGTGAATATGTAAAAGAAGCAATGGATTTGACGAAGGTACTGATCAAGAGGAGGTTAGCTTATTCTGTAAATGGAAACATATACCTAGAATCCTCCAAATTCAAAGCTTATGGTGTTCTTTCACATTTATCTAAAAGTGAATTATCGAACCACAGATATGATATTGATATTAATAAGCGAAACGTTACGGATATTTTTTTATGGAACACTAGCGATAACTATGGAACAGAATTTAATGATAAGATCGTGGGAGATGGAACCCCTTGGTGGCACACACAGGACACTGCGGTGGCAATGTTTCATTTTAATGGTAATTATGATATACATATTGGGGGTATTGATTTATGTTATCCACATCATGAAATGTTGCTCTCAAATTTGATAGCACTTTCAGGGAAAGAAAGACCTGTAAAGTGTTGGGTGCATGTGGGTATTTTGGATATTGAGAATAAAAAGATGTCCAAGTCTTCTGGTAATGCAATTTATATCAGAGAACTATTGAAAAAATATGATACAAATACACTGAAACTTTATTTTTACTCACATTGCTATAAGAAATTAATAAATTTTAAATTCTCAGATTTAAATAGATTCGACAGAATAAATAATATGATTAGGGATTTAGTATTAAACTCAGATTATGAGAATGGAGACGATGATATTGCGAATGAGAAACTTAGTTATGCAAAAGAATCAGATACAATAAAAAAATTTAAAAATCATATTGAGGATGATCTAGATACGCCCAATGCATTACAGTTGTTCTTAGATACGGTAACGCAGGGAGATAAAATGAATGATGCAAAAAAGATGATGAAAATTTTTGGACTTAGGTATTGAATATATTGATGAAAATGAATCATCTTTTTGTTCTCTGTGGAGCAGGATTCATAAAAAAATAGATTGCGTGGAATTATTTTCAAATCCTAAACTGGGAGATGATTATTTTTTTAATAGATTGAATATTAACAATCGTTGTAATAATGTTGATGATATCCTAAATTATATAAAGACTAATTACAACTACAACCTTAATAGTTATTATATACATTTGATTTGCAATAACGAAAATTCTGCCAGGTTGAATAAACCTAGATTCGGAACTATGAAAATCTTGAGTCTTGATGTTAACAAATATGTTATCCGCAGCAATAAATATATTCTAATTGATATTGTTGATAAGAATTCCTTAAACTTGTGGATTGATGTTTTTTGTAGATCCTTCGATTCGCTAAATATAAAAGATGAAGTAAGAACCATTATTTCTAAACAATTTAAAAAACTTACATTATTGGTAGCACATTATTACTTAAATCGAGTAAAGTATCCTGCAGGATGTTGTTTATTATTTGAAAAAAATGAAACTATTGGTTTGTACTGTTTGGGGACCACTCATGATTTTAGAAGGAAGGGTGTAGCAAGAGAATTGATTAGCAATGCAGTAAAAATGGCAAAGAATGATGACTACAATTCAATGATTGTGCAGACTTTGACTAAAGAAAGATATGAAGAATTCTACAAAAGGTTAGGATTTAGAACGATATACAAAAAGATGCTGTATAGCTTTTACTTGAATTAGAAGAAAACTATGTTATTGAATTATCAGTTTATACATCTTCAAAAATACAAGCTGTATGAAAATCGGGTGTCAACATGAATATTTAAATTAACATTGCTATTCAGAATTCAAGGGCTCGTAGCGCAGTTCATTTCAAGGGTTGAAGTGAGCGCAAAATGGATAGCGCGGACGCCCCCTAAGCGTCAGGTCGAGGGTTCAAATCCCTCCGAGCCCGTAACGTATCTGTCACTATATATGTCTACATGCTTAAAAATCAGCCATTGTAATTTGATACAATTTTTATTAGTTTTTATCAATTGAAGGTCCTATATAGGCAATATCCGAAACACCTTTCCTTGGCCTATTGATACAACGTACAAATAGCCGTCTGGACCTACGGTAAGGTCTGTAATTCCCCCAAATCCCTGACCAAATATTATTTTATCCAGACCTGGCCCGTTTGGACTTGCAATGAATTTTGCCGCAAGCGAATCGGGAAGCGCGAGTTCTGTCCTATCTTTGTTTAAGTCAAAATGATATATGCGTCCATTATGGACGTCACCTACAAATATATCGTTTCTATATTGGGTACCCAGATTGTCTGAATTCAAAAATATTAAAGATGTAAGTCCGGCCGTTCTGCCCCAGACGAGTTTGGGCTCACTGTACTTACCCTTACCATCAAAAGTTACTAATTTATCTGTATCAAATTTTTCTTGAGAATTAGAAAAACCATAAATTTTGTACCATCCACTATTAAAGCCCGGATAGACAAGATTTATTTCATCGGCTTGTTCGGGTCCGTTTTCTGTATCCCACAAGTTATGAGTCAGAGGATCAAAACCAAGACCAAAACTATTCCTGATGCCATATGCATAGTACAATTTTAATGGCATAGAATCACCTAAGATCCCTTTACTTGCGGGTTTGCCATCCTCTGTTATCCTAAGAATTCCACTGCGTCCGTCTGCAATTATTCCATATCCAAAATTTTCAGTCTGTGTTGGAGGATTAGGTTTTCTAAACGAGGCATCTATATTTCCAACTGGTATGTAGATGTTCATGTCAGGACCGATCTCTATTGCACCGCCGTTATGCCTAGGTCCGGGATCAGCAGGTATGCTCAATAGGAGAAGTGGATTGACAAGTTTGTTATCAATAAATTCATATCTATAGAGATGATTTCCTTCTGGTTGTTTTCCTTTCCTGTCATCAAAATCTTTACCATCTATCTCAGTAAAATACAGAAAAACATAGGTTTTCGTGCCTTGCTTTGTTATGGCAATTCCACACATCCCCCTTTCAACGGAATTTGCTACATTGACATCCAACAATGGCTTATCAGAGATTGTTCCATTCGTTACACGTAGTACCGTTCCCTTGTCTTTTTCGAGAACAAGAAAGTCATCAGGTCCCAAAAAGGCCATCGTCGTAGGTGTATCTAATCCATCTGCAATCACTTCGACCCTTAATTTAGAATCTGCGACAGATGGTTTATTTTCTGTTTGAACAAACTCGCGCTCTCTGAACGGCTGTTGGGCATTTGCTCCGTAATAATAGGAAGGAAAAATAACTACAGCCAAAAAAACAAAAACGGTAACGGAAATTTTTTTTCTGCTTGACATTTATTAGTGTTAATCAGCAGAAAACTCGGATATTAATTCCTAAGCATAAGCACCGAAAAAAGTTAAATTAGTTATTATTTGCGTTATTTTTGTGACAAAGTGAGAAAAAATGAAAGAAGAATTTCCAATTAGAGAGGAGGACGAGGAACGAATCAAAAATGATTTTAGGTTAATGAAATTTCGGTGTATAAGATGTTGTTTTCAGGACATAGAAATAAATGAAATTGAACCGCATGCTGACGGAATTAATTTCCGCAGTGTTGGTCAGCCTGCAAATCCTAAAAAGGATATCAAAACGGCATTCTACGTCACTGGACTTTTATTCTGTAGAAGATGTAACCATAGATTTCACGTGAAAATATTGGATCAAGGACCTCGGAATACAAATCTTTATTTCAACAATATGTTAACTTAATGCATGATCCGAAAACTTCACGCTGATAAGGCAAATAGGACAGTGGCATTGGAAATGAGCGAGAACGATCTCCGTAATATAATAGAATCAATCGACAAAATGGTAGACAGACAACAAAGAACACTATTAGAAAACCTTCCAGCCGACGACCAACTAAGACTAAATTTAGATAGTTACAAAGGATTTAAGGAAGATCTCAGGAAGATTTTGGAAGCACTGGTCTGATGTTTGCAACTATGATCTATCTGTTAATCTAATAATATTTCCTCCAATATTTACGGACAAGTTGGTCATAAAAGCAAAGGTAAATAAATGAAAGATAAAACCATTAGTATAAACATGGACCGATATTCTAACACCTTTAGCAGTTTCTTCTAACTTCAAAGAATGTGAATTTGAGATCAAGAAAGTAAAGCAAGCATAATTATACCTAATTGTGTTATAATTATACTATGACAAGGGGACTATCGGT
>JBKPGB010000171.1:0-5688 GCA_046729135.1 Thermoproteota archaeon
GTGGAGAAGAAAATCAAGCCAACCAAAGTGGGAATTGTGGAGGAAACGAAGTCCATGATAAAGGAAAAAATAGATGATATTGAAAATTTGAACAAAACTGAAATAGAAGCACTAATTCGTATGATAAGATCACTAAATAATAGAGTTTGACAAGGAATGATCATCTATTAGAAGCAAGTGAGATGATTTTATTGTGGGACGTGGGACGTTCAAGATATAACTACCTTGATTGTAATGAGTGAATAGAGTGTCGAAATAATTCAGAGATATTCTAAATACAAATTATGAATTATTATATCAATAATTCTATAATTTTTAATAACTCTCCTATATTTATGGTTGATTAATTTGATTCTCCACAAGTAGCACAGTGTTCATCCTTTATTGTTCTTGTTACTGCAAAATGGAATCCGATAAGTGGTGAAAAAGCCAAAATAGTGATTAGAGCAAGACTATTTTCTGAAATATATAAAAGATAAAGAGTAATTCCAATACAAGTCATTATTTCGATCCATGTACAGGTACATAATTGCAGGCCAATTTCCTTTATTTGCATTGATTGGTATAACAAAGTAATACTATTTTTCTTTTTATCCAGATTTAGTCCAAATTTGACTATATATTCTAAATAGTCAATATGTGTCTATATTTTTTAATTTGTAAATCGTTTTAATGCTTAATCAACAATTAATTACAACGCCTCCAAGTTCAGCCAGCGGGTGGATTAATTGGTTGTTTCTTGTTCATCATACAACCAGCTCCCACAATTTAATTCTGAAGACTACTTTCATGGTTACTAATTACATTATTTCATTATGACAGAAGTTCGTTACTTATTGCTGGTATAAGCTGACTATCAAGGAGATATGTATTAATATTCAAAAGGAGCTCAATTTCTAAAAGAAGAAGAGAATTTGAAAAAATAGAAGAAACGCTATTTTATGAGCCCGTCAAGACGTCGATTATTAATAGCTTGGATTCACTCAAGGGAATATGATAGAATACTTGGATGCTGGTGGATGCTAGTCTGGACAGAGTGCTGAGCCTAAGCATTTCGGCACACTCGCAATCTCTCCTAATTTATCTTCCTGTAGGCCTGAACTTATCTGTTTATTTGATGTCGTTGTATTGCCGTCGTTACCATTTCTATCGGTAGTCGAATTAGTAACATTAAACCCTATCGTAAGGAAAGATACCAACGATGCTAGAATTAAAATGATAAGTATAATCGTAGTCAATTTTTTCAGCTCTTATTTTGGATCATAGAAAGTTATTGATTGTTTATTTGATTCCCTAAATTGAGAATGATTAATACCCATAACGTTTTCACTTTTATCTACGGTTAAATTGGCCTTTATGTCAGGATCCAGAATTACGTTCAAATTGTAGGCACCCCGGGTTAACGCTATCACCAAGTTCTCAATAGTAGATTTTCCTTGCTTCTGCTCAACAACCTTTACCTCAAGCCCAATCACTCTTTATATTCGGTGAAGTATTATTTAAGTAGATTTATACATAACTCTTTACTATGGAAGTCTTAGCTAAGAATATTCTTATGCTATATACTCTTAATTTAAGATAATCGTTCTAATGTTACTTCATAATTATGATTTTCATCGTAATTGAATATGCTTGAATGAGGAGAACTTTCTCTTTCCAAGTAATTAGTTTTGTTACCAGATGTAAATCTCGTTCCTATTTTTTGATCCATATTCGTTCCTATTTTTATATATTGCATATATGTCCACAATCTCTTTTTTAAACCACCTCTTTATGACTTAATGTAGTTGTCTAATTGGGAAACAAGTTTTATTTTATTTTATTTTCAATTTCAATTTGTAGTAGCGTTAGTTTTAACCTATATCATATGCATAAAAGAGAACATATATTCCCAATCTAATTTAACACATATTATAGGCTGGAATTAGGAATTCTTTAGCTATAATACTCTTCTAAGCAGAAACATATGCTAGGAATAAAAAGCTATGTGAATAGGACAGCTCTCGATTAACGATCCATCCTAAATATATTACAAATTATAAATGCATTCATAGACAGACTATGGATATTGTAACATATTTGTATGAAAGCACGAGGAAAAAATATACATAAAAGGAGCTGATAATCTACATAGCAGTAGACCTTCAAGTATCGGAAGCTCTTTGTTTTGGGGATTTGTTGTTTCCGTACCTCTACTATTAGGCTGTCTACTGACACCTATTACAAGGCTTTCCAGGAAAACTATTGCATTTATAATGGCATTTGGCAGCGCTGTGCTTGTTGCATCTCTTGCTTATTCCTTAATTGAAGAGGCATTTAAAATGTCACAGTCAATACCTCCGATAATTATTGGATTTATCTCTGGTGGATTAGCTTTTACTATAGCTAATTACTGCCTAAGCAATCGTTCCTCTCAAAGTAACAACAGTCATAGGAAAAAATCTCATGGGACCGAAGCCGGTGGGGGAAAGGGTGTCTCAGGTACAGCCATACTAGTGGGTTCACTGATGGATAATATTCCAGAAAATATGGCACTTGGTAATTCGTTAGCAATAGGTGGATCGGTAGATCTTATTCTCTTGGCTGCCATTTTCATTTCCAATTTTCCAGAGGGACTATCGTCTTCGGAAGGTATGGAATCTCGAGGGAAAAGTAAAAAATTGATACTTCTTTTATGGACAGTAGCTGTATGCTTAGGAACAATTTCTTCTGCGATTGAATTTATACTGTCTTCATATTTAGAACCCAATGTGCTGGCAATAGCTTTGTCATTTGCTGCAGGTGCGATTCTAGTCATGCTAGGAGAATCCATGATTCCTGAAGTGTACGAGCAAGGAGGAGCGAGTAAGCGAGTATTGTAGGCCTTGGTATAATGGTAGGGTTCTCACTTGCCTTCATATTGGGAAATGTGTAGATATTCATTTTTATAATCATAATACTTCGTGTTACTTGAGTTATTTTATAATTAGACATGGAGTAAGAAGGAGAAAGAAAATTCAATTAATTGTCATTTTTGGGAAATAAATTAAACTGTTTTAATTCTAAATCGTGTCATCATAAGGGCTTTAAATCTTTAATATGTTAACGGAGATAAGTACGTATGGACACGTTTGAATGCGTAGCGACTAAACTTGATATAAGGGAATTCAGCTCAAAAGAAGTTCCACGTGAAATAAAATTAAAGGTGCTCGAGGCTGCTAGATTAACAGGAACGGGCCTTAATACTCAACATTGGCGTTTTATACTAATCGAAAATAAAGGGAATTTAAAGAAGCTTGCAGAAGACAGCACTAGTGGAAATTGGGTTGCAAATTGTAATTTTGCAGTGATAATTCTGACAAATCCAAAATATCATTTTCATCTGATCGATGCAGGGAGGGTTCTCCAGAACATGCAGCTGGCAGCCTGGAATTATGCGGTAGGTTCGGGAATATTTACAGGAATTGAGGAAGATGAATTCAGGAAGGATTTTGGAATTCCACAGGAATTGAATGTCTCTGCTGTAATTGGTTTTGGTTATCCGATAAAAAAATTGACAGGTAAGAAAAAGGACCGCATACCTCTAAATGTTCTTGTCCAAAATGAAAAATATGGTATTTCGAATAAATCATAAGGCTATAGTAGATAAAGATAATAGCTATGCGTACAAATCATAAATGTCTTCTATGTCATCATACTAGAGAATTTCATATTTGTGACAAGCATGGGCAGAGCTATTGTTTAAAGTGTACCTGTAATGGATTCACAGAATGAAACAATTTGCTAGCTGTTTGGATAGTCTAATAGACTCTTTTGTTTAGCCTTACGGTAACCAGTCTTTCCGTTAGGAAACTCCAATTCTGTTCTGTAATCTATATCCTTGCTTATGCCCCATTCTACGGATGGAAGGTTGTTCATCATCCTAAACATATTAGCGGTTGCAGCTCCAAATCCGGCATAATGATTGTTGGCAGCTAAAATACCTATCTTGACATCTTTTTCATCTTGCTGAACTGTTCTGAATTTGTCAGACCAATATGTCATCTCCTGTTCTCTATCCTTCTGTATCTTTCCAAAGTTTTCTTCATTAATACTTCTATCTCCAATCAATCTAAGATAGACAAAGTCAGTTGTTACTATAGGCGGAGATTGTATTTTATCTAATTGATTCCACACCATACAAATATTATTGTTTGAAAAGAAATTGTAGGCTAAATCTGAAAACCATGATGGATGTCTCACCTCCACTGCATATCTGAAACTATCATCAAAGAAGAAATCATATTGTTTTAATGCTTCCAATCCTTCTGTTATTTTTACATAGGGTGGGAATTGTATTAACAACGCAAGTAGCTTGTCCTTCAAAGGTTTCATTGCATCATAGAATAATGATAACTCCTTTTCTACATTTTTGAATTTTTTATCATGTGTTATTACTTTGGGAAACTTGGCAGTAAACCTAAAATCTTCTGGAGTTCTTCTAGCCCAGTTTTTGACCATAAATTGATTTGGAATTCTATAAAATGTAGAATCAACTTCTACGTAATTGAAAACTTGAGAATAGTATGATAACCATAGCTTATTGTCCAGGTTGGCTGGGTAGAATGGCCCCTGCCAAGAAGTATAGCTCCAACCTGAGCATCCGATGAAAAGCTGCAATAGCTTATTCATGGTCAGCGTGGAATAAATTCATTCGTAAGGAGTTTGAGTTTAGATTCCGTACCTGTTTTGTTTTGCCACAATTCCATAATTGTGCCCTCCCTCTCTGAAAGTAGCTTCTCCATTAAATAGAGCTCAATATGCTAGAATTAAGCTCCATGTCAAACCTTATTTCAGAAAAACCAAACAGAACAATGTCAATCCAACAAGAGCCGTTGAAGCTAAAAACAGCTTATGATTATCTTAATCGGCTTTCATTTACAATTAACGGTACATGTAATAAAACCGTAGAATTACTTCTTGGAGACGCAGCCTGCCTTGTAGGTGATTCAAGGATGATAAATCTGACATTGACAAAAGTAGGAGTTCATGCATTAATGCCAAAGAGGCATCGCGGCTTTGGCAGGAACTCAAATGTGTTTATTCTGGATGCTGGTAATTGCACTGACGTATTTCAGTTTGTAGATTTTGTGAAACAATATGGGTTGGATATCAAAGAGACTTTGAGGCAAATAATGATTTCAAGAGTATTTACTGTCTACCAGCTTACACATTTTTTAAAATATGAATTGTCCAAAACCATTCATGAACAAAAGACCAACGTGGTAATAATTCCCGATTTACTTGCGATGTTCACTCAAGAATCGGAGATAAATATTAGAGACGTACAATCCCTGTTAAGAGAAATTGCAGACCTACTTAAAGAAGTACCTTCCAAATACAAAGTTTTATTGATAACTTCGATTTCACTCAAGAATAACGACAAACTACTACATGGCGTACTTGGTGTAAGAAACAAGGTTCCTTTCCATGTTTAACAAACGCGTTAAGGTTGATATGAACAAGACAAATGACAAATTTAAAGTGCTCATACAGGAAAAACGGGATGTTGACTATGTTACTGTCAAAAAATATTTGTCGTTATCTTTTGAAGATGTATTGACTGTCGTAAGGAGATGAGTTCTTAAGTGGGTAGAACGATACCGTCTTTCAGATTAGCTTGTATTGCAGAAGAATTAAAGTGGCGCAGCTTTCGTTCCTATCTAGATA
>JBKPGB010000172.1:0-4064 GCA_046729135.1 Thermoproteota archaeon
GGTTTGACTGACTTAGGTATCAATGTAGGGTTCCTTGATATACTGGATAAAAGACTAGAAAATAGAATTTCTCCAGGAGAGTACGTAGCGAAAATATGGAGCGAAAAATTCAATGGATCGGTTAGCCAAACTGTATATGAAATTATCTCTGATATCTGGCAGAGGACTAAGGAAAATCAACCTATTACTTGACTCAAATAATCAATTCATATCGCTGAAAGAATCCAAATTTTAAGGTTAGAATATAGGATCATGAAAAAAGTTATTTGGGCAACAGTTATCAGCATGTTTACTTGGGTTTTATAAACTCGTTACCGGATTCGTTGCTAATTATCTTCCGATTGAGTATTCAGTCAAAAGTCTTCGGTTTGGACCCGAATTGTCAACAATATGGTTCCCGACGGCTACAGATCTGCCAACTTGTTTCTCATAATAAAACTACGTACCTCGTCGGATTTCAATTTGCAGCGAATTACATCTGATGCATCCACTATTTTGTTAACATACTCTGATTTGTAGTTGTCTTCAACAATTTTGAATTTACCTCTGCCCTTATGTATTATCTTTGCTTCTATTACTAATCCATCAACAAAGAGAACAGACCAGCAAGAGTATTTTTCCATTATTGTACTAGAATCTTCATTGTTATTGTTATATTGTATTGAATAACACTTATCAAAATAAGTAGTATCATTATTAGTAATCATTTTTCTTTTGAAATAATTGATAATCCACATCACTTTATCACTTTACGAATAATTAGTATTAAACTCGGGGCTCCCATTTTTGATGAAGATACTTTTGCCATATTCAAGTAAAAATCAAAATCAAAAAAAAGAGTGGAAGTGGAGATTGCCATTGAACATTACATCCTATCTTCGCTATGCAGCTTTTGGTAAGACCAATATCTGGCCTACCATGTTAGGCAAATGTACGTGGCAAATGTATGTTATGGTTCCGGGATTGTTCGCCACAAATGATACAGTGTGTATTTGTCCTCTCATCAGTTCAAAGGTATCTAATCCTTGAACAGTAACGACATGGTGTGCTCCTTGTACCCCAATGAAGTGCAGAGTGACCTTGTCTCCTTGGTTGACAACTATTTGGTCTGGCGAGAATGTGAACGATCTGAAGTCCCAAGCTCCAACTTTATTTGGTTCCGTTATTCTGAAACCTCCACCAACAGGGATTGTTGAATTTGCAGGAGGTTGTTCAGCTGGATGCAGAGGAGTGTTTTGAGGACATGTATCACATTTTACGCCAGGATTCAAGTTTGTGTTTCCATCAAGGTGTACTGTATTTATCCAGAATTCCTTGCTTGTCGATTGGTTTGGATTGACCATTTTGAATGTCGTCGTATTTTCTGCTAACGTCTTTTGTAGACTTTGGCCGCTGGTTCCACTTATTACAGCTGTTACTGATAGTGCGACCATAAGAGTCGTTGCTATCAGCCATTTTTGTTCTGACTTATTTTTTTGGTTATTCATTTTCGGTATTGTGTGTTCCTTTTGTTTTTGATATAAACGAAAAGACGAAGGTTAAGTTTGGAATCCAGCTCTGAAGTTCAGATGTGGATTTCGTAGATCTGTATTTAAGTTCTAATGTCTATGTTGCATACGTTAAAGATCTCAATGGAGAAGGAAATGGTAATTTAATTAAATTGATACAATTTGAATATCACTTGATCGATGCAATCTTTTATTTTGCAGGTTTTACAATCCCAATTTACTTTATCTTGAAGTCAAGAAGTAAAAAGATTGAAGGTGATATTCTTGTAAAACTAATGATGTTATTTGCTAGTTTTATGTTAATCCAATTCATTTATCATATTGCCGGAATGTTAAATCTGAAGCTACTCTCAAAAGGAATTCTTGAACCAATGTCTGCAGTGGCTTTAACAATATTCGCAATTATCTATTACTTTTCAATAAAAAAGATGAAGAAAAAAGAGGAAGAGGCTAGTAACTAATTTGAATCTCGATTTAAATCCAGTATTCATTCCATATATGTCTATAATCACATCAATTCTTTTTTTAGCATCTTTGGCTTTCTTTGTGCTGTTATCAATTAAATCCAAGAGTATCAGGACTTTCCAGTTTCAAATTTCATTATTCATAGGACTGTATGTTCTGGGAGAGATAATTGAGATCAAAGAGCTTGCTACATTTTTATCCATACCCGAATCGTTGGGGTCACAAATACATGTTGGTGCAACAATTTTTCTGACCTTTATTATATGGATTCGATTTTATTATTCTGAAATAGGTATCAAAAATCTTGTCGATACCCCCTGCTGATACTGATACTCAAAAATAAGATTTCATTCTTTGCTTTCATTCCATTGAAAGGAATTTTTTCATTACTTTTTTTAGTGCGTTAAGATTTTCTTCAGCTTCAACGATAATGGTACCATCTTGTTCGTACTTGACAGCTATTGACTGAAGTGTAGCATGAACCAAACTCGATTTCTTTCCATCTGGCGTTATTTCAATTCTATCAACTACAAGAAGCCCTTGCTTTAGAAGCCACTTGGTCTTCCTATATGCCGTGGTGTAAGGGATATTCTGTTCTCTCATGATTGAATTGACTGATTTTGACATGACCATAACTGCATTCAATATCTTTGTCATATCCTCGTCAGCCAATGCAGCAAGGATTGCCTTTTTCAGAGCTTGAGTCGTAATTATCATTATTGGCTCCCGATTTCCACTTTAATTCATAATAATCTAATTATTTATGTATTGATGGCACTTGTTACCAACGAAATTGTCATTACGCATGCAATCAAATTTGTTCATCAAAAGAAAGAAGAATTGTCGTGAAGTTAATGATAATAAGCTATAAATTGTCCCATACAAAATCTTCCGATATATTTTGAAAATCAATCTGCTACTGGCCAGAAATTTCTTGTTATGAATTCGACAAGGTTTCCAGCAGGATCTCGAAAATAAATTGATTCAGATCTGTTATCATTTTCCCACACTATTTCTATTTCGATTTGTATATTATTTTTTTCTAGCAAGTCCTTTGCTTCCTCATATTCGCTTGGTTCGATTTCAAAGGCAACATGAACCATTAAAGGAGGGGTAGGTGCACCATGACTGGTCTCCTTTTCAGATGCAGTTACCCGATAATCAAAAATAAGAAGCATATTTTTATCTGTCTTCAAGAAAACATGCCTGCCTTTCTGTTCAGAGACGAGCTCTAAACATAATTTATCGACATAGAATTCTTTCATTTTTTCTAAATGAGACGAATATATTGACGTTTCAACAATCTTTCTGAATTTCAATGTAACCTAACGAATATAACAGATCAAATAAAATAAAGTATTTGATACTAAAATTAGTTCTCTTATGTGAAGGTTAGTAGCTTTATGATGATAAAGCTGGTTCTTTAATCTTGTATTTTAAATTCGTCATGGATCTTAATTTGGCAATTTTCCATAAGAGCAGTTTCATGAACTAATTGAAGTTAACTTTATCTTTTATTAATGCTTACTTATCAATATGAGTAAATCTATATTTTCCCAAAAGGAAATAGAATACCTCAAATCCCAACGTCTTGCAAGAATAGCTACTGCTGCAACATTGACACAAGAAGAAAAATCTATACAACCTGATGTTGTTCCTGTTGGGTTTGATTTTGATGGAGAATATCTTTATGTGGGTGGAATGAACCTTCTTAAATCAACAAAATATAGAAACGTTCTGAAAAACAATAAAGTTGCAATTGTTGTTGATGACTTGAAAAGCATTGATCCATGGGAGGCGAGAGGGATAAAAGTCTACGGCACTGCTGATATAATTACTCGTCAAGGAGGTTATATGGAAAACACTGATCACCCCAATCCCCAATATATCAGGATAACTCCAAAGAAGAAGTGGAGTTGGGGAGTTGAAGGACCTGTGTTTGTACAAGGAAAATTCAATGTTAAAAAAGCAAAGGCAGGATAGTTATAAGATAAGTAAAGCCTCCGTATTTCGACTCGGATTAACATTGATAAACCAATCAATGGTAACAAGTTCCGACTGAATATTCAGACGTATCCCAAGGTCGAATAT
>JBKPGB010000173.1:0-6047 GCA_046729135.1 Thermoproteota archaeon
TCTTATTGATATCGAATTGACGCATTCTCGTGTGTCTTTGGCTGTTAACCGCTCTCCAACAAACTCATGGCCCAAGTGGGCACCACAATTTCCACACTCAATTTCAGTTCTAAGGCCATCTGGATCGGGCACCCGGCGAACGGCATCACTCAAAGTATCATCAAATGCAGGCCAACCACAGCCAGCATCAAATTTGCTTTTAGATGAAAAAAGTGGTGCATTGCATCTTTTACAGATAAATGTGCCTTCTTCAAAGAAATTATCATATTCACCAATGAATGGTGCTTCTGTTCCTTTACGCATAATCACTTTCTCCTCTTCTGGTGTTAGTTTATTATAACCCACATCTTTAGTAGAATCTGCTGCAAAATATTTGTTTTCGCGCAGGGCTAACACCAAAAAGCGGAGTACGACTAAGATCAAATGTGCTAGACAAGAATTGACAATCCCTGACGCATCATAATATTTTACATCGACTAATACTTCTTTAACTTTAGTTATTTTCAACTTAATTTGCTAAGCATCCAAAACCCAGCGCCAACGGATGGTCGTAAGCCAAAACTATCTTGTTCTGTCCTGTGTAATTCAAAGGCAGTTTAAGAAATTCTTTTAAGGAACAGCAGAAAATCCAAGCTGATACCCTATTCGTTGAAACTTGGATTCATGTTATCTTTTTTTCGTAAAATTTGATAACTCGTGAGCAGTGGTGAAATTCCACAGGATCTCATTTTTGTTCAGATTCAAAGGTTTGCAGACTGACACCGGTGGCGGCCAAACGCTTGAAGCCGTCAAATGCAGCATATTTGTAAGCCATCGTGTAGGTAGGTGTAGCAACTGTGAGGTTATTAAACACGTCAATCGTGCCTGAATTGTAAAGCGTGGCCTGTCCAAGGGCGATGAGTTCTGATGCAATGTCGCCGAGTATATGGACTCCAAGTAAGCGGCGGTCTTGACGGCGGAATACCAGTTTCAGGATGCCGTCCGTATCTCCCGAGATGAGCCCTCGAGGGATTTCTCCAAAGCTGCAACACCCAATTTCATAATCAATCCCTTGCTCTTTGGCGTTATCTTCAGTCAATCCGACTCCAGCCAATTCCGGCACTGAATAAACTGCCGACACAGTTAATTGGTCTAACTTCGCCTTGAATCCGAGGCCCAAGGCATGACAGGCCGCTACCCGGCCTTGCTCCGCCGAAACTGAGGCTAGCGAAGGACCAATTACATCTCCAGCAGCGTAAACTCCCTCGACACTAGTCTGAAAATGGTTGTCTACCTCAACCACTCCTCGAGGGTTCAATTTCACCCCAGCCGCGTCAAGACCTAGGCCTTCAGTGCTAACCAAGCGGCCGGTCGCAATCAATGCAATGCCGGGCCGCAGTACCTCGCCGGTTTTCAAAGTGACCTGCAGCTCGCCATTGACCCGACCGGCGGTGTCCACTCCTGTACCGAGCACAATCCTCATCCCCTGTTTCTCAAAGGTCTTACGCAACAAATCCGATAGCTCACTATCCATGTTCCCTAACAGATGTTCTCCAGAGTTCACCACAGTCACGGGAATCCCAAGGGCGTTAAAAATTGAAGCGAATTCACATCCTATCGCGCCACCTCCAACGACCAACGCGCTTTCAGGAACATGATTAAGCTTAGGAAGTCCTTCTGAGTCGAAAATGTCGGGATCATCAAATGGGATGTTTGGTGGATGAAATGGAAGCGACCCTG
Source organism: Thermoproteota archaeon (assembly GCA_046729135.1). Classification (GTDB taxonomy): domain Archaea; phylum Thermoproteota; class Nitrososphaeria; order Nitrososphaerales; family Nitrososphaeraceae; genus TA-21. Next base: position 1,720 of record JBKPGB010000173.1, read on the forward strand.
TGGCAATCAGAATTTTCTCCGCGGTAAAGGTGCGTTCCGTTTTTGAGACCTCGCCGGAAGTGACCGCAACGGTGCGATTTGGCCCCAAACGCGCCGAGCCATAGATGACATCAACTCCTAACTTGTCTACAAAGAAAGACCGAGTGAAGTTTTGCATCGCAGAAGAAACTTCTTCTGTTCGTGTGCGCGAGTGCTCTATGGCCGTAACTATGTCCGGATGTTCAGTTATTCCGTAAAGGGCCCGATAGCGAAAACCTGTAAGATGTAAGGCTGCCTCACGGAGCGTCTTGGTTGGCCCGCCGCCGGTAGTCACCACAAGGCCGCCGAGGACTTTGTTTTCGATAACCAATATCCGTCGCCCAGCGAATGCCGCAAACTCGGCCGCACCTTGGCCCGCTGGGCCACCACCAATGATAATTAGGTCATAGTACAGAATGCCTGTTCTCAACTATTCTAATTGGCGTTGATGACTTAATATCCATGTCTTTTTACTTTCTGGCGATGATAAAGTTCAGCGCCTTGCAGGAATGACCACAAAAATTAAGCTATAAAGGCTGGTACCTTCTTTGCGATTGAATCGGCGGCCGATTTATTGCTCGATCAGAAGGTTATCCCACCATTTGTAGGATTGCTAAAATTATGATGCCGTGATGCATAATTCGCTCTCCTACCAGATTCCATCTCCCTTCCGCTCAAGTGTCAAGCTCAGCGAGCCAGCGCAGCGCTCGCAGGCCGGGCATGAAGCAGTATTCGCCGCCTCGATTGACGACGAAAGCAGGCAGTCCCCTTAGGCGCAGACGGATAGGCTGCTTCGGTATGGTGAATTCACGTTCACCGCTAGAGCTGACTAATGGATCCTTTTCAGCAGGTGCTCCAATGAACTTGCCGTCGTTTGCCCATTCCTTCTGTATGAACTCGAATTGCCGGTCAAGGTGCGCCCCAACAAAGGCGAAAAGAAGACCTCGGTCGATGCCATCGTCTTCCTGGACGCCGGGTGGTAGCTGCGGACCATAGTTAGTGCCCCGTCTTATCATGCGGTGCAGACGCGGTACGCCGATAATGATCGAGTCGCGTGGGTTCATGCGTCGGACATGTGATCCAAAGGGGGACTTGAGGCCACGAGGGTCGTCGCCGAACATGAAGGCGTTGTTGCGTTTGGGATCGGCACCAAGTCCCGGATCGTCTTTGTCTGGGGCAAGTGCCAAGGGCGCACCACTGGGCCAGCGCCCGACGATCTTAGCGGCCAACCACATTTCCTCCGAGCGGCTCTTAGCACGCTGGTGTAGGTACTGGCGGAAGGCGGCTACGCGCGTATGCAACTTGCGGAAGGCTGCATAGGTGCCATTGCGGCGCAGCACCTCGGGCTGCGGTGTTTGCGATATACTGTGGATCTCGTCCTCGTAGCCCAGCACGAACTCGCCGGCCTTGAGCGGTTCTTCGTGCGGATTCGTGCCGGGGATGCCGCTACCCTCGACTGCAGGATGGGCGATTCCATCAGCAAAACCGAACATATTGCGCAAGTCAGCGGAGGAATGCACGTCCTGTTGCCAGATTGGCATGACGCCGGGCAGATCGCGTACGGCTTCGCGGGCATGGTGAATAGCCTCCTGCAAACGGGCTGCGTCGGGCGCCAGACCCACCACCACGAGGTGGAGGTCTCGCGAGCCCAGTGGTTTCTCCCAGTTCTCGGGAGCGTTCTCACCCACGTCCCCCAGTTCGTCCGCACGTGCAGCCATGCCCTGCTGAAACTCGGGCGGGAAGCTAGCGAGTGATTCCTCCGGCACTCCGAGGGCTTTCAGTCCCTGGAAGCTGATTGCCACCGCGAGTGACACCGGCGACCTGGGATCAAAGGAGGCGACCGAGTCGAGATATGGAATTAGTCTCCGTAGCACCTCGCGCCCCGTGTGTCGGTCGTCAAGACGCAGGATCTGGTATGAACCCGCATAAGGAACCGGCCGCGGCTGTAGGGCGCCAGCCTGGATGTCCTCGAGCTCCAGCGCGGCGGTCGATTTGGCGCTCATAGTTATTGCTTGCTTGTTTGGCCGGTTGCAAGGCCTAGTAATCCTTTGTTGGCCTGCGGCTCGTGAGTTGGTGAGGCCTGGTAGGGGAACACGTCTGAGACCGCGGTAGCCGGCCGGTCCACACCGTCACTAACACGTGGTCCTTTACCACCGTTAACGAGCAGTGTGAGCAACTTATCTATCACGTCATCATTCAGCGATCGTCCACCGCACGTTTGGTAAGTGCGTCCGTCGAGAGTCGCCTGCTCGATCTCAAAGAAGCTGTCGACGGCGTAAGGCCGCGAGACGTCGACAACCAGGTAGTCAGCTAGTAGCAGCTCTGTTAGGGGATGGGTGCCATCAGGACTGAGTGCCCAGTCTGTCTTACCGTCTAACCGATCGTTGAACGCCAGATTGGCGTTCAGCCGGGCGCGGTACACACCACCATAGTCCTTGCTCATATGGAAGGCGTCTTCGAGGTTATACAGGTCACGCACCTCTAAATCGCGGTTGACCTGGTCAAACTGCTTCAACTGCAAGATAACATTCTTAATCTCGGGACGACCGATCCGCTCGATTCGTATGGGAAGTTTACCGGCGACCACCGTCTCGCCGACGACCGCTAGCAAGGGGCCACGGCCGTTGCGCAGCCACGGTCTACAGTCAGCCTCGACGACGATGCTTAGGACGTTAAAGCCGATCAAAGAATTATTCCCGATCTCCTTGAACGCTAGCCGCCCAGTCTTTTGCGACTCAATAAGGGCCTGTAGATCGATGAAGAATGGATCTGCTCGGAGGCCGGCATAGACGCCAAGGCCGTCGCTCTTCGCGCCCTGCTCGTCGTTAACGCGGAAACGTGTCCTTTCACCAGACGGGCCTATGCACCACCCCTCCTGCACAGGCGCTACGCCGGCTTTGCCTTGCCGCGGAGCCTCGAACTGGCAGCTAAAGACAATTTCTTTGTCCTCGCCAGCAAAGGGGAAGGCCGCTTTCGCTCCGACGCCTCCAATTGTGACCGGCCGCAGCCGGAAGCGGTACACGATCGATTCTGAGAAGTACGACTCATGGGAGGCGTTTGGCAGCACGTCCAGTACCAGCACAAGATGACCTGGGCGCTCAGGGCTGGGAAACGCATAGAGATCACAGATATCGCCGGCAGGACCTGCGATGGCGCGGGGTCCGGAGAAATGGTCTGACATGGTTCTAATCCGCCACAGCTCAGGTCAGTCGGCCGCCTGTTCTAGCAGCGGCTTCAATGCTGGATGTTGGAGCGCTTCCTGGGCTGCAGGGTCGTCTAGTACTCTCTGGAAAGCCTCCTGGAGGCGCTGGGCCTTCTTGATTTGCGGTAATGTGAGATCGTTCAGGGCGTTGAAGTACGTGGTTGCTGGCGTCTGTATCTTCTGAATTACCGCCTTTAGCTGGGGGCCAGCCGGCTTGACTTTCTCCGCGTAAGCGGGGTCATTTTCGTTAACACCCCCGGCAAGCGACTTCACCGATGCTACAAGTTCTTCGGCCTCTACTGTATGCTGCAGCCAGTCCATGAAGTGCTGGAGGCCAACGACCAGAATAGCATCGTCGACGTACGGATCCCATTCAGTCTCAAATCCGGAAGCGAACATTAATCGCTTGCCATTATCGAAATTCACCAACCGCGCGTCCCGCAGTCCGGTCTTCTGTAGATCCTCCCAGGCAGAATTCCTTAACATCTCGCCGAACCTGGCAGCAGCCGCGCGCGCCTCCTCCTCGTGTCCTGGCTTGACGGTCATGTACGCAGACACTTCCGAGATGACGCCGTGGCTGTTTCCCTTGCCCGACTTTTTAGTACCCTGGCTCATTTTATCCCTATCAGCCTTAATTCAGAAAAGTTTTCTTTCATCTTTAAATTTAGTCGATTATGCTATTTAGGATTTGCTTGCCTGAATATTCTACGGACACAGGATTTAGATATCAAAATATAGTATGGAAGTAGACTTACAAGTAGACTTACAACAATGACAAATAATTCTTTCCTAACGGCTAAAATCATAAATTATAGTTACTGTACCTTTTTCACTTGTGATATCTATAGAGCTAACTCTACCCCCACATCGAACTTGGAATAATATTTTTGGACATCAGAATTGCCGTATTTCGATCTGAATTTCTCTACTAATTCTTTTACTTTTTTAGTTTCAGTTATGGTTTTTACTTCTCCGCTCAACTCTTTTCTTTGTGCCGAAATTTTGACTTTTGGATTTTTTAACACATTTCTATACCAGTTTGTATCCGAACCCTGCACTGGAAGTAAATACAATTTGTCATCTTCATGAACAAACCAAACAGGTCTAG
>JBKPGB010000174.1:0-5189 GCA_046729135.1 Thermoproteota archaeon
GTTATTTCCTGGTGGGTCTGTTTGCATTTGCAGGCCCATCAGTGTTCTTATAATCTAATAAGGTTATTTTTTATCGGTACATTTTTTCTATCCTTACGTGACTTAATTGTATTTTTGTAATTCTCGATTGCAGCATCATACAACAAGGATTCTATATGTGATTCAATTTCATACCCTATATTGGTCTCCTTTAGAGAATCAATATTCGTTAAAAGCCGGTGGGGGCGATGTAGGTATCTATAGGCTGCTCATGGAACATGCCCGAATAATTTTTCTTTATTTGAAAAATTGGATTTTTCAAAGATAATATATTTATTGTAAGGAATTCTACGGAAAAATATAATATTCAACTGGGACTTAGCTGTGATGAACAGAAACAACCAATAGTCCCAGTTGGTGTTTAGACATAATATAATTGTCTAACAAAATATATATACTTTTTAGATATTCTAGAGCATTCGATAGAATCTTTGTGTTCTCTTAGGTAATTGTGCAGTTCTCAAGGAAAATAAAAAAGAATGCCTAATCATATAACCTAGAGATAAATTTTGACACAAAAGAAAAATCTTATCTGACCTCGCCTGGTTACCTGTTAAACCAAAACTATGCTTCAAGCTTTTATCAAGTTTATTGTCCAATAATGCGCCTAACCCTAGACTTGTTGAGTTTATTTATAAAATTAAATACCTGACAATAGCTCAGTTAAGCTACGGCTAAATATTTCGACTTTAAACTCAAGGATTTTTTATAAACTTAAAGTCTTCCCTTATTCTTTGGCACCATCAATCATTGTTAAATTGGTTTTCAATTGTTGAATTTATAAAGTCCCCCTTCATGTAAGTCTGGAAAAATTTGTCTTGAAAGTTATAGGCTTTGGTTAAAATTGTTCTTACATTGGGATTTAATTTAGGAAAATTAATATTTCAAAATTAGTAATAAGCATTACAAGGTAGAGGATATGTCTTCACCTCAACAAGACCGAGTACCTATTCTTCTTTTAAAAGAAGGGTCTACTGAAACAAAAGGAAAGGACGCAAGAAAGAACAGCATCACGGCTGCAAAATTAATCGCGCAGGTTATTCGTTCAAGCTTAGGCCCAAGGGGTATGGACAAGATGCTTGTCAGCCCTACAGGGGATGTAACAATTACAAACGACGGTGCGACCATCTTGAAGGAAATAGATATTGAACATCCCGTAGCCAAAATGATAGTAGAAGTTGCCAAGTCTGTAGATAATGAGGCAGGAGATGGAACCAAATCTGTAGTTGTGTTCGCTGGCTCTCTAATCGAAAATGCTGAAGAGCTTCTCGACAAAGGCGTCCATCCCACGATAGTTGTGGAAGGATTTAGAGAAGCTTCAAAGAAAGCTATTGAGTTTCTCAAAGAGATATCCATCGAAATCGACCCAAAGGATAAGGCAATTCTGAATAAAATCGCCGCGACAACCATTGCATCTAAGTTGGTCACTACAAATTCCGAAGTATTATCTAAGCTTATAATTGATGCAGCTCTGAGAGTCGCTGAAGAATTGGGAGAAAATAAATTTAAAATTGATTTAGATGATATTAAAGTAGAGAAGAAAGCTGGTGGGTCACTTCAGGACAGTCAGCTCATACAGGGCATGGCAATTGACAAGGAGGTCGTACATGCAGGGATGCCCAAAAGAATTCAGGCTGCTAGAATCGCTTTGATAAATTCTGCATTAGAAATAGAGAAGACGGAGTTTGACACCAAACTGAATATTACTTCACCCGAGCAAATGCAAAAGTTTCTGAGCGAAGAGGAGAGGATGCTAAAATCCATGGTTGATAATGTCGTATCTTCTGGAGCAAACGTAGTTCTCTGTCAGAAAGGAATTGATGACATAGCTCAGCACTATCTGTCTAAACAGGGAATAATTGCAGTCAGAAGAATTAAAGAGAGCGACATGGCAAAACTTGCAAAGGCCACAGGTGCAAAGATAATTACTAACACAGATGAGCTATCTAAAGACGATATTGGTCATGCAGATTTGATTGAAGAACGAAATGTAGAAAATGACAAGTGGGTCTTCATTGAAGGTTGCAAGAACCCCAAATCGATTACCATCCTAATTCGTGGCGGCTCGCAGAGAGTTGTAGATGAAGCAGAAAGGTCCATCCATGACGCATTAATGGTCATCAAAGATGCTGTAGAGTATCCTTACGTGGTCGTGGGGGGAGGTGCACCTGAGGTAGTAGTTTCTAAGAAGTTGAGAGAATGGTCCGGCTCGCTTGCAAGCCGTCAACAGCTGGCTGTCGAGAAATACGCTGATTCGCTAGAATCGATTCCACTGGCGCTGGCAGAAAACGCTGGCATGTCTTTGGTAGACGCGCAAGCTGAATTGCGAACCAAAAGTCAGTCTACAGGAAAGCCAAGGTTTGGTGTGGATGTCTTTAAGGGAAAAATTGTGGACTTATCGTCTAGAGACATCTATGAACCACTCTCAGTTAAAAATCAGGTCGTAAATTCAGGAACGGAAGCAGCATGTATGATATTACGCATAGACGACATAATATCTGCAGGTGCACCCAAAGGTGCTCCCACTCCGCCAGCAGGTGCTGGCTATGGTGGCATGCCTGAATAGAAGATTCATTAATGTAACCTTCTTTCATATTTTTGGAATAATTCATGCCCCATTTTGGATTTAATAATTCTCACTTCAGTAATTTAAGAAACTTCTCTAAAGGTAAGGAATTGATAACATCCTTCTTCTCTGCCCATCCCCTTCTTGCCTGAGATATTCCAAATTTCAGAAAATGAAAATGAGATTTATCATGTGCATCAGAATCTATTATGAGCTTACACCTATTCTCAACTGCACGTTTGATGTACTCATCTTGCAAGTCTAATCTCTCTGGCGAAGAGTCTACTTCAAGTATCGTATTGGTTTCTTTTGATACATCTAGAATTTTATCAAAATCAATGTCTAAGGCCTTGCGTTTCTGGATTATTCTACATGTTGGATGAAAGAGTATGTCAACATTGGCATTATACATTGCAGATACTATTCTCTTGGTCTGTTCCTCTTTTGAGAGAGAAAAATATGAGTGAACGGCAGCTCCTACAATATCAAATTCCTTAAGAATATTATTATCTAAATCAAGACTTCCATCCTTGAGTATGTTCACCTCCACTCCACTTAGAACCGTTACTCCTTCATTGTGCTTCAGTGTATGACTAACTTTTTTTATTTCCTTCTCTTGCTCCTTAAGTCGTTTTTTGTTTAGTCCTCGTGTAATCTCTAGTGTTTGTGAGTGATCTGTAATAGCAATATATTCAAGATTTGCCTTTTTTGCAGCTTGAGCCATCTCTATTATTGTATTGTTACCATCTGTCCAATCAGTCTGTATCTGGAGGTCTCCTTTGAGGTCATCATAACCAATCAATTTGGGTAGTCTGCCATCTCTTGCAGCCTCAATCTCTCCCTTATCCTCTCTCAATTCTGGTGTTATGAATGATAGACCTAGCTTTGAATAGATACCTTCTTCTGTTTCCCCTGCAATCTTATGGTTCCTCTTATCATATAGACCATATTCATTCAGCTTGTACCCTTTATGTAATGCTATTGTCCTAAGTACAACGTTATGCTGTTTGCTGCCAGTAAAATATTGAAGCGCAGCACCAAAACTCTCTTCAGGAACAATTCTTAAGTCACAATTAATTCCGCTTTTTAATCTTACCGTAGACTTTGATGTTCCCTTTGTATGAACGTACGCGACTTCTGGCATAGAAGTAAAGACATCCATCACTTTATTCGATTCATCAGACGCGACTAACAAATCTGCATCGCCTATAGATTCTTTCATTCGTCGTGCTGAACCAGCTAGCTGCACATTTTTCACGATATCAAGTCTTTTCAACCGCTGAAGAATATCTTCAAATGTATTTAGGAGTAAACCTAGGATGAATCTATCACCGTGACTTTTTTTGAAGAACTCTATGCCGTTCGATATCTTCTGTTCACTCTTCTCCCCAAAGCCTTCAAGAGGACTTACTTGCTTTTTTCTGATTGCTTTCTCCAGTTCTTCAATGTTGGTAATTCCTAAATTTTCATAAAGTAGCTTTATCTTTTTTGGTCCCATTCCTTCTATAGACGAGAGTGTCGTAACGTCAACGGGGATTTCTTTTTTTAATTTTTCATAGTACCCCAATTCGCCTCTTTGTATTAATTCAACCAATTTTTCGGCTATGTTTCTTCCTATACCAGGAAGTTCCATCAGAGCTTTAATTCCACCTTTCTTGAATATGGTCCCGACATCGTCGTCTAGAGAACCTATATAGAGGGCTGCTTTTTCATAAGCCCGAGGTTTGAACTTTTCTTCTTTCATTTCTTCGTAGATGGCAATTTCATGAAGAATCTTAGCAATTTCAAAGTTGTTCAAATCTAATTCACTCCAATTATCTTTTTTCAGGCTTTAGAATATACACTGTGACTTATCATATATAATGGGCACCTATTCAACTACTGGATTCACAAACAGTAATTTACGATTGCATGTCTTGCCGAACTCAACACGGTGAGGTAGTTGACATGGTATACACAAAGGTATAGCTGAAATAAGCAAAAATAATTCAATCCTCAGCGAGAAAAACATCAAGGCATACAGAGCTCACGTAAAGCCTATTATGGAATTTTAATTGAAGTCTACGTTTCTTGTTGTAACACCAGAAATCTAACCTGATGGTGGTGTACCTCCCAGCTCTCCCGGCATTGTGGGGGATAATGATTGATTTCCAGTCTGGTTGACTGTTTGGTTGCCTGCTTGATTCAATCCTTGAGACATGTTTCCTTGGGCGAATACCCAGATAGTTTGCATGGTTACTAGCCCACTCATAGTCGTAATGACTAGTAGGGTCAAAGCTAATGCCAATTTCATGGTACTTTGGGTTGTCATATACAAATATACAATTTTATAGTTTAAAAAGCTGTCAGAGTTTGCCCTAATTCTAACAATAAAAAATCTAATATTATTCCGATATAGTTCTGAGCCAAATAGATTTGTATCTGATTTTGGTAACGAGATTAGATTTTTGGCTCGAATAAAACGGACATATTAGTTCTTCAAAACGGCAACTATCGGACAAATTCTAATTTCTATCTTTCACAATTCTAGATTTATTCAGTTTTCACTGTGTTCGGATTGTGGGAACTTCTAACTGAATTACGA
>JBKPGB010000175.1:0-21648 GCA_046729135.1 Thermoproteota archaeon
GCAGCATTCTTGTGGTGTGCAACAACAATCTGAATTTCCACTTAAAGCAATCTTTCCATATCTTTCTTTAATTTTTGCCTTCAATACGTCTTGCTTCATATCATTATTGTTTACTACAGAAACTATTTAAGTTGTCAAGGAGACTTTAGTAAACTAGGGGACATATTGGAAACTAAAGGACTTGACGTAAAGCAGTTACCGATGTATAAAAATGAATGTAGTTTTGCGGGTTATAATGCAGCAAATCTAATGAAAGAGACAGCCAAAATTAGGAAGTTAATTACCAAAAGGGGAACAATAGAGATGTTAATACCACTTTGTTGCTCTACAGACCCAGTCAGATACAAAGAATTTAGACATCTGCTAAAGGGCTTTAGTAGTAAGACCCTAGCTCGCAGACTAAAAGAATTAGAAAAAGGAGGCATATTACAAAGGCAGGCATATAATGAGATACCTCCTAGAGTAGAATACAGACTTACTTCAAAAGGCCAGGAATTAGTAGAATCTATCATTAACTTATTACAATGGATGAGAAAGTGGTCCAAGTCATAATGGTAAATGGAATAATATATTGGGTCTAAACATCGTGTCAATTGATTAACCAGTAAGGTTACACAGTTAAGCTACAAATTAAACTAAGACAATCAATAAGTTATGACACTGCCTAGCTATATGGTAAAGTAGAAGTGATTTTTTTGAGTGTTGAGATAGTTTCATCGATTGAACCATTGCTTCCTAAAACAAGCAAAGTCTGATTTGCCCCTCCTCCAGCAGTCTGTCTAAGGTCTTTGAATGAATATTGATCCAGGACATTTAGACTATTTTCATTGAGTACTTTATCATGTTTATTGATATCCTTTGTTGGTATCATAATAACCGACAGAGTATCAAAATTGGATTTCAGTGAATTGTTACTAATGTCAATACTAGAGTTAGACTCAGGACCAGTCACGGTTACACTCCCCTTCATAACAAAATTTGGATCATCCTTATTTGCTTTGGTTTCAAAGTAAGTAAACTTACCATTTTGGTTAAAAGGGAGTACCTTACTTGCAGAATTAAATTTTAAGATAGAATTAAAGATTTCATTCGAGTTTTCATCCTCCAGCATTACTTTGCGCATATGTCCCACATCTCCGGAAAACCAGACAATTTTAGTACCAGGATGGACAACTAAGCTTTGCGGTACATATGGTTGATTAATCAATCTCTGATCCTTTGGCAACTCTGGAGATTCATGTGCCTCGTTTGGAATTAGAATTACAAAGTTCTTTACATTCTTTGGTACAACCAGCTCTTTATTATTAAAAATATTTGAAGCCAAATTTGAATCCAGGGTCTGACTAAAAGAGTAACTTAATGTCGATGCTGTTAATAATATCATCATTGTGGCAAACATGACCGAATATATATATTTCATAATTTTCATCGCACCGGCTAGAAAATAAGTTAACTGGTACAAGTATATAAGTCGATGATTTTGGTTTGGCGGCGAACGGAATATATTGATTGAAATTTCTATAGGTCAAGTTACTCAGACTTATCTACTGTGAATTTCGATTATGTGTTTATGATAGTGATGGTACTGCATTTGCATACCACAAAATTTACAGCTAATCTTTCCATACTGATTTTTATAGCACTCTTTACAATATCTCTCTTCAAAATGATTGCTGTTTGGTAGTAGTTTTTTTTCCTGTCCACAGGAACCGCATATACCCATTTCAAACTCCATGTAATATTTCACCTTTAATGATTTAGGATAAGAGCGCTTTTCTCATACATCCTTTCGAGAGCGAGATTCATGTCGTAGGAAGAGACCAGGATCAATATCTCACAAACATCGTAATAGTCTTAAAAACTTATGATACAACTGTCTAAATGTTACGGGAATGCATATCAAATAAAAAATGCACCCGGAGTTGATTTATGAACCTACATATTTTAAACAAATTACTAGCTGAAAATTTTGACGGTGTTAATAGTGCTTATATTATGTTCAAATATCCAGTAAGAGGTGATTTGACAAGAAAATATTATGAACGGAGGATAAGACTATTTTTTGATTACAAATTATTTTTATCTGGTCTCTTTTTGTCTATCATCTACTAGGATAATTAAAGCAGGATTCTATCCTGTCATGCTGTTTGCTACTATTATTTTGGTATTATTACCATAAACTAGTATACTAATTAGCAATAATAAAGCAAATAGCTACTTGTTTCTAAAAAAGAAAAAAATGTGGGAGAGTATTTAGTTTCGGGATTTAATTGGAGTCTCCGCCGCTACTGTCGCCGCTGTCACCGCTGTCGCCACTGTCGCCACTTTTGCCGCTGTCGCCACTTTTGCCGCTATCGCCACTGTCGCCACTGTCTTTACTCTTATCTCCATCATCTTTGTTCTTATTGCCATCATCTTTGTTCTTGTCGCCATAGTCCTTTTTCTTATCACCATCATCTTTGTTCTTGTCTCCATCATCTTTGTTCTTGTCGCCATAGTCCTTGTTTTTATCGCCATCATCTTTGTTCTTGTCGCCATAGTCGTTGTTTTTATCACCATTACCATCTTTTCCGTAGCCGGAATCTTCTTCACAGTTCTTTACCTCATACCCGGCAAGATTATCTCCGTTATCATGTGCCCTTTCAAAGCATTTTTGTGTTTTTTTATTCGCATCCTCATAGGTATTAGAATTCTTGAATTTCTTCCAGTCTATATGATCGTCACCTGTATCATAGTCCCCGTTACCAGCATATACACGAGCGTTACTGTTGGCAATACCAACCATCGCGACTGCAAGGATTGTTCCTAGCAATAGTATTGTTTGCATTGATCGATTCTTGTTCATCAAACAAGGCTCAAAACTGACGTAAATAAATCGATCCTTTGCGAATTTCTTAGAATATGATGACCTTTGTGCAGACTTGTATTGCTGATTACCCAAATTTTTTAGATTTTGATTTATGTTGATTGTTTTTCTTCTGATATTATCTGAACTATAGAGCTATTTGCATAGAATACTGCATTGACTGATGGGATTATTAAAATTATTGAATCATATGTCTTATCATTTTAGATTCTCTAAAGTGATATTTTTCGATCAAAGAATACAAACATCAACTATATTGTTGTAAGCTAATCCAAAGATAATCCAATGATCAACAATTATGGCAGATGGTATTTAGATAAAAATCGCTCAGACACTAATGTGATTTTGATACTTGGTTTTTATTCTTATTTGGATAAATTGATCTACTAATCTTGCATGTTTAGGACTAAAATTAGTGTCAAATTAGATTCACAAACGAACCATTCGAATTCGCGTAATAATTATGAATAAAAGAGAAACTTTTATTATTTTAGTAGGTCTACTAGACTTTTTGCAGAAAAGAAGTCCGTACCTATAAATTATGGATGAAGGACTTTTTGACAGTAATAAATTGTATAGTAACGTAAACCTTATTATCATATTTAGTATTTTGGTTGTAGGAATTTTTGTAATTATTTTAGGTGGACAGTTTCCAGTTACATATGGCGAATCGGTACCGATTAATGGAACAAATAATAAAGTAGTGATTTTGAACTTTGATGATAATCGCAAGAGTCAATTTACTCAAGCCAAACCCATACTTGATAAGTATGGATTTAAGGCTACATTTTATGTTGTGTGTAAGTATCTGGATAATAAAAAGGGATATATGAATTGGACGCAGTTAGAAACATTATACAAAGAAGGGCATGACATAGGATCTCATACAATGAATCATGCTAATCTAAGTGATTCATCAAAAAAGAGCCTTGAATTTCAAATAGGACGGTCAAAGGAATGTCTTCAAGAACATGGAATTAACGCAACAAGTTTTGCATATCCATTTGATAAAGGATGGGACAACAAAACTATAGTAAATATAGTATCCAAGTATTATGAGTTGGCTAGAACGGCGAGCAGTCCTCTTACCTTTCTAGACTGCGATGGTTGGAAGGATAAATCGAATCAGACTGACTGCAGAACATATACCAAAAATGGTAAACTCAATTACGCTAACAAATATTCCATTAGAGGTTGGAGTCACGATTTATCAAGAAGAGTAAATTCATATGATGATCCTGCATTGTTTGACAGATTCATCCAAGTAGTAAACAGTCAATCTGATTATAATAAAAACGGAATCATAAAGGCTATTCCCATAATCATATATCACAGAGCAAGCGATAAAGTTGAAGATTACAATACTGACTTGGATTTATTTGATAAGGAGATGAAATATTTACATGACGGCAATTTTACGGTTTTGACAATGGCTGATCTTGGGTACGATAAAAAAAGTAATTATTTATACATAAAATAATTAATCTGAATATTCTATTCATATGGAAAAGGGTATGGCGGCCTAGTGTTGAATTAAACCATTATATTATTTGTTGACCATAACTATGCATAAACCCGTAACAACGCTTCATTCCTGGTGGGCCAACATGAAGGTAAAGTACCATCAGCATCTACGATTGGCCCACCGGTGTTTAATTTATAATTATTAATAGTGATCAGGGTCTTTTTATTATGTTGACCAAATACATGAGATGCTCATGCGGCAATAGAGAGGTTATCAGCCCGAAATTTGGCGAGACTGTGGAACGTTTCATGGCTCGAAGACTTTGCCGTATTTGTAATACAAGAGGTAATTGGAGGGAGGAAACTGAAGATGAGACACGACTCAACTAGCTATTCAAATTCCTGAGTTCACAAGTTACTGGGAAGAGTGGCGGTTACCGGTAAAATAGTCTTTATATGCAATTCCTCATAATGCTCTTAAATCCACTGCTTTATCTAACTAATACCATAAATAGTATCGGTGTAGTTAAAAGTAGTTTCAGTGAGAGTTCATTGGTTTCATATCAACCTGTCCCAATGCAGCAACTAATGCAATGTCAATCAATACCGTAAGAATAGAAAGTATTGGAATTAGCATTGTAAATCTAGCGAAAAATTTGTTCACTTTAATCTTCTATACTCCTTATATATGAATAAACTTTTATCTTGTCGCACAAACATTCGCAGAAGAGTACGGGTAGCTATAAAACCGTTGTTAGAAAATTCAAGTTTATGGAGCAGAATCAAATATTTTGGTGGCACAAATTGATCCGTCAGAGTCATTGATAGTAAATTCGGCAGTCATAACTTTGTCAACTTTAGTCGCATCTATCTTCGTAACTTTAACCATGTTGCCAACTTCAGCTCCTCCCTTCATATTCATTGATTGTACGCAGTTATTTTGATCAAGCGTTAATCCGTGTGTATGCCATTGAGGATACATCCAATCTGACGATACGGCGTAAGTGCCGTTATCTGTTACAAATACATACGAGTACCCGACATTATCCTTTTGTGGTATTGTTCCTCCTGCTGTGCCTTCTACGACTAGGAATGGATTTCCGTCATTTCCAATACCAAAATCTTTAATCATGAAATCATCTTCATTGAACTTGCTTCTATTCCCAACCGCAAATGCTATTTTATTTGCGTGAGCATTATTTACGAAAACCAATCCTCCTACTGCTACAACAAATATTAAAAGACAAGTTATTATGCTTACTTTGTCTTTATTCATGTTAATCCAAAATACTAAAAGTGATGGACTATTAAAGGATTCTTTATTATCCTTCAAATGCTACAACTCTAGGAGCATCAATGAGAGAATATTTTCACGATAACTTCATTTATTTCCTTTTTTTCTATCAATATTCTCTATAGGATGCTCTTCTCGTGCAGGAATATACAAATCTAGAATCCTTCTTCTCTCTTTTTCAGTTATAGGTTTAAGATGAACATCTTCAAGAAAAGAAATATAATATTGTTTTTGAAAATCTTCGTCCGACATTGCTACTATAGCACAGGTAGAACAAATTCGGATTTCAGATTTAGGGTCAACTTCACTATCACATAATAAACAAGTCGATTTATTAGTATCAATGTTTTCTGACATACTATAGTATGTGGGCACATTGAATATAACGATTAGGATAACTTTTGCTTCGAGTACCGTATTTATAAACTATAAATCTCAATTTCACTAATTACTGCAATTAAGGAAACCTAAGATAAAGATACAGTAGATTTCATTTATTCACTTCCTGTTTTGCCAACAGTTATCACATATATTATTATGTTCATTGACTTGTTGAAATGCAAACCAGGTACATTTTTTACAATAAAAGGAGATCATTTACTTACTTAGTAACCAAAATAGGTAACTCTATATTCAAAATGTCCGCACTTTATGATATCAATCAAATTAACTCCTCCCATTAGTTATTAATTATAAACTTCTTTGTAGATTGATCAGTATGAAAATTTTTGTATTTCTCGTAGGATATCGTAAAAATATCTATAGCGTCAACAGCACCAAAAGAAAAAAGACCAACTAAAGACCTTCTCCAAGCACTGAAGGCCAGTATTGAACTAAAAAGTAGTAATAAGCGAATCTGAGGAAGGGTGATGAAAAAGAATGGCCATCAAAAGGGCAAACTTCTTATGATGATTTATTAGATGCGTTGCGTTTTGTCATTAAAAGGCTATAACATCAAATAAAAAAGGTTTTAAGGAAACGGATTAATTATGGCTTCATGGACGTAAAGGAGTTAACGGAAAATGAATATGATAAGGTACTAGAATTATTATCATTAGCCGTAAAGAATAAAAAATACGCCCAACCTGAAGATCTTCAAAGAGCGTGTGTTCTTTTTTATAGTGTAAATAAACTTGGTTTCGTATTGGTCGACCTTGATGTTAATTCCATAATAGAAAAGTCAGGAGAGGATTATTCTGAATCAACAAAAGAACTCCTTAGACACGTAGCAAACACTTGTCATGATCTTGTCGAAGGATTGGAAAATCCGGAAAATGAACAATTCAAACTCCAAGAAGGATTTTAGTTAATGAGATTCGGAAAGGATACATGCAGTACTTGTGGCAAATATACTGACATAAAAGCCAAAGTGTTAAACGAACCGGAGACACTTTATTGTAAGGAATGCCAGGACAAGGAATTAAAAAGAATGTTAGAAAATTTTAATCAAATAAAGTTTTACTGTATAAAATGTGGTTCTTCCAATGTAACAAAACGAGAACCCAAGACAGGAATTAGTCTAACAGATATACCAAATGCTATGTACGCTAAGGCCCTCATAACATGTAAGGATTGTGACCATAGGTTTTTTGTGAATATGGAAGATCATGGCAAAGTAAGGTGACAGGTAAGGCGACATTAATTATTATCATGTTAGAATTTTTTAAATCCCTTCACTGGAACCCCTGATATCAAATTTTAATCGTAAAGGATTATGATGAAAATGCAAATCGGCCTCAAGTTATAGATAATATGGTCAACAATGTTACGGAAAAAACATGAAAGTAAGCTATGACTTCGATAAATTAAAATTAACTTGCCGGTAGTAACGGGGGCTGACGGTTGGTAGGCGGTGTCAAATGCGAAATAAAAGGCAAGTTCTTGATTTCTACAAAACTTCTAGAAAGCGAAGAATAACGTCTCATTCGGACTCGAGTCCAATCTCGCTAATGAAAAGTCGTAAACAGTTTTTTGACAATAGGGTATTATGAATAACTCAACCCGACTATCAAATACAATGTATGATATTTTAAAGGTCATGGGCAAACATGCAGAATTTCTATACGATACAATTGACACTTACATACAGGATGCTCAAAATGCAAATAAGCAGGAACTTGTTGATACGTGGAAAAAAATAAAGACTGACAGATTAAGTCATGTAAACATGCTAAAAGACGCTTTAGAGAAGGAAATCCATAACAAGTAATATAGGATTGAGTTAATAATCTACTTGTAAAAAATATTTTCTAATTTTAAAAGTAAGTAACATCCATAATATACTCCTGCTAGTTGTTCAAGTAATTTTTGGTGGACTGACCATTTCCATTTTCACATCTTCAATTAATCCTTGAAGTATTTCTATCAATCTCTTTCTTTGTGCTTTGTCAGAAGAGCTCCAGTTTTTTCTTTCTGCGCGTTTATGTGCCAGTTTATATTTAAGCCCTATCATAGAAGTAGTATAGTTGTTTGCATCAAGTTTTTTCACATTTTGATTTGCAAGAATATACCAGTGGTACTCCGTTCCCACAGGGACACCTGAACCTTCTGGTGCATTTCCTGCTCTTCTTTTGGTAACGTTATAGCTAAATTGCCATTTATCGGGAGTTAGTTTTTTCTCTTTCCATTCTCCTTTGTCATAGTACCATTTGTGAGTTCTACCCACCTTCATTCCGGTGTATTTCTTGCCTTCAAATTCTTTGAATTGATTATAAGATTTTGAAATATCCTTTTTAACTCCATTCTTCTTTTTTTGGACACTTTCCTGTCGCATGTTCTATTTTGTTAAAAAAAATATTTAATGGTTTACTGGTTTATCTAGTTGAAGCTATATTGGCATATGGTTCATTCTCTTGCTTGTATCATAACTGGAACTTTCTATCATTCACTCTTTTACCATCCTCCTCGAAACCCTACTCATTATTTAAATTTAGCTTGATTACAGCATTTGAAGCCGTCGGTGTGTTGAATCGACTTTATTAAGTTTCGCGCCCGAACATTCTTCTCTACAAGGGTTTGAACGCACCGCAAGACCTAAGAAGAAGAAGAACCAGAAATTAACTATGCCTATCCGCTTAGGAAAGAAGAAATACAAGAGCTTTGACAGAGCTGCAGCCGCGGTCGCCAAAAAGAAAGGAATTTCCAAAGAAAGGGCAAAGGCATACGTTGCCGTAGTAGATCGCAAGCAACATAAAAAGAAGAAGTGAGCTCTTGACGCTATAATATTTAGTCAAATCCCCCTTGGATCATATTAAATTATTATAGAGTTGGAGACATTGGAAATATTATAAGTTATTAAGTTCAATAATTAGTATATGAAATTTATGAGTATCTTAGTCATTTGAGATTTGGGCTAACGATCTGATAGTAGTGGATTGTTGGTAATGATTTTTACTCCTTTATTAGATGTTCCAATATGTATTTTCCGTTGGGGAGCATTCCATGATCGTTATTCAAGTATATTGCCTTCTTTGTTGCAGATTTCTTTTTTACCTTGGCAATTATCCTTTTAAGCTCCTTTTCAGAATACAGGTAATTATACCAGGTTTTAGAACCATGCAATCTTAAGTAAACTGTTTTGTTCAAGTTCAATATCTTGTTTGGTAGTAAAGGTGCATCTACAGAACACACTGATATTTTGAGTCTTTCCAACTCTTTGATAGAGGCTTTGCTCCACCACGAACGGTCCCGGAATTCTAATACCGCATTACTGTTTAGATCCGCTTTAGTTCTAAATTTCTCTATTCTTTCTATATTCTCCTGATTATATTTAAAAGTAGAAGGCATTTGAAATAGATAAAAAGTTATTCTTTCTGCTAGAGGTTCAAGTGAGTTCCTGAAGCGCTCCCACAATTTTATTGATTTATCTCCTTTTAGCCTCGTATAGTGAGTTATAGCTCTGTTAACCTTTATTGAAAATCTAAAATTTTTTCTTGAAACATTCTTCCAATTATTTATCCAGTTCTCAGTAGGGAATCTATAAAAACTGCCATTTATTTCTACGGAATTAAATCCTTGATCGACATACCACTTAAACTTACTCGATTTTCCCTTGTTCCAAGAATACGTGTATCCTGATGTCCCAATTAAAATCGATGTCAAGGTATAATCACATACATTTGTTACTATTAATTAGTTTCTCTAATAAAGTGGCTGAAAAATTAGTAAGCTGAACCTTCTCCTGACTCATTTGAAATTATATTGTAACTATCGTTCGTATTAAGATGAATGGCATGATTGGAAATGTTTCGGGTAATCCAGGCGGCACACCTGGTCAGCCTTAATTAACATAGCAAACAAGAATTAAACGTATGAATGGGTTAAGAAGAAACAACTCAATTTTGTAAATTATAAAATACTTTAAAACTGGCGGGATGAACTACTGTGAATCCTTCATTGTATTGTTTCTAGAACTCAGGTATGCAAATAAATTGAGACAGCATCTTTTACAAAATCATGCTCTAGCGTTACTGGCATAACGAATAGAACATTAAATAGGAATCTGAGGAGGACCACAATCACGATAATCACGATTATAATCAGTACGATATAAAGGAGCGTGTTTAACACCATAATAGTCCATGTACATAATCGTATAAATAACTTTGACGTAGGCGAGCTTGTGTTCGATTTCAAAATGTCAACTTATTTAAACAATATTGTACAATTAGAGCATGACGCGGGGACTGGTAACGTTATTGAAAAGAAAAAAGTAGATGAAAAAGAACACTAATTTTTTTCTTAAATTAAAAGTTGCACTTCTGATCAGAGTCTTTCTAATAGGAACAGCGAATTGATTTAATCTGGTACGTCGTTCAACAAGATTTCAATTTCTTCCTGAGTTGGTTCATCTTCTCGTTCGAATTTGGGACTTACTAGTCGGCTGGTTACGTCAATCCAAAAAGAGCTTCCTTCATATTTGGTAGTATACTGCTTTGGAATATAATACAAGTGAACGTTTGCGACTCCCTCCCTAACCACTATGAATTCATTCCCTAACCTGTCTACAAAAGTAGGGAAAAATCATTTCGACCAATTGCACACGACCAAGAAATAAAGTAAAATATTATTTTACTTTGCGTCTGTCATTCCACTTTTCTTGTACTTTTCGCGTGCCTCAGCACTGTCTGTGCCAGTTTGGCCCCGTTCGGCAATTTCTGTATCCTGATCTCTTTTTACTGCCGTTGGTTCATGTCCGGCTACATCTTCAGGATTCATAGGCTCCTTACCTCCTGCTTCATAATACTCTCTTTTAATTTCCTTTTCTTCCTCTGAACCAGTGTATGTATCAGGATCAGCGACCTTCTCTGCAGAATCTGCGACCTTCTCTGCAGTATCCTTAACACCTTTCTTTATTTTTTCAAATGTGTCTCCAGCCATGATAACTAATGTATAATAAATTATTTAACACTTCATGGAAAGGCGAAACCCGTTGATCTTTAAAAATTCAATGAAAGTGATAGATTAATTTGAGTAATATCCCACCGTCATACATATGTCACCACGTTACTTATTGATGGTATCTAGAATCATGCATTACTCATTACTCGATGAATCTGTTCATAGTTATTACATCATTATTAAGTCTTAATGTGCAGGTACTATCAATTTGGCAAATCAGGAAATGATACAAGAAAAAATTGGTGAAGCGTTAGGATTAGAAAAAGGGGCTCAAAAAGCAGTAGAGCAATTAGATTCACGTGGTCTATTGAAACCAGAACACATGAAGAAACTATCGAAAATGAAAGAGGAAGCAGGAAAGCAGGAACAGGAGATGGAGGAACTGGTCCGCGAGTTAGCAGATAGCGATGGATTTGACTCGTCGGTTATTGAAGAGAAAGCAAATGAAACAGCAGAGAAAGCCTCCAAAATAATGGAAACATACCTTGGGGAAGACCCAGATACACAAGAAGCTTTAGAGTTTCTGTGTCTAGCAGAAGGAGGGGAAGTAACTCATTACGAGGTTCTTAACTCAATAGCAAAAGATGTAAAAAACAAGAAATTCGGCACAAGAGTCAGATCCATTCTAAAAGAAGAAAAAGAACATTTGACTTTGTGTACTAAATTAGCAAAGACCAATGCCGCATCTGAATAACATCCCCCTTTTTTACCTTTTTTACTTTATACATCAAGAAATCTTGACAAAAATACTCATCCTCTCGGGCTTGATAATGAACTTAATTGCATCAGTCTTAATTGGATATGGTAGGATTTTTAGATCAAAGAAAACGATCAAAAAGGAATCTCAAACCCGCGGTGATCTAAATGTACATGAAGAAAGACATAGATTAATAGAAACAAGGGTTGCTCAAATAGGAGCGATATTATTAGCCATAGGTTTTGCTGTGCAAATATGGGGAAATTTGACAGATAGTTAAGCTGATGATGGGTTAATCATATTGGGGAATGTGGGATCCTGTTGGGAGCTATTATTTTGGGAAGGATAGTCACTTTAACAATGCTGAGGCTGTAAGATAAGATGAAAACGAAAATGCAATGTCTGACTGTAAGAATAAAAAGTAACGCCGCTTTCGCATAGCCCTTCATTTTTTATTTTAATTAAGATTGTCAAATTAATAAATAGTAGTGCCTGCTCTTTTTATGCCAGCTTTGAAAAATAGATACCAGACCATATAATATCAAATAGACCTTTTCGCATCATGCCTAATTTGAGCTAGCGGGATTCTTTGATACCTAATTAAACTTTGTTGCGTACGGGTATGCAATGAGTGAAACGAAAGACGATAGCAAGGACCTAGATGAGGCACAAAAAAATCAAAAGAAAGCCGGAGCCGCTGAAAATGATCCGGAGACGACTGGGCCTGCTGAGAACTTACGAGAAGAAGCAGCAGAAATGGTCGACAAGGATAAGGATGAAGAAGAGCCGGCTTAATTTTTTTATACTTATGGGTGCTAATGCAGACTAAATTATCGAACGATGCAAGAAAAGAATAGCACTCAGCGATCTGGATTTCATATATGTACTTTGTTACCCATAAAAAGGTATGTTCATATAAATAGGTAAACTTCCAAATGAAATACTAAAGGATAAACCAGATAATCTTGCAGCTAATGCTCTCCGAGAAGGTCTAGGAGGACAATTTGCAGAGATGCGTACGATTCAATACTTATTCCAAAACTTTAACTTCAGAGGCAAGCGAAGCCATATCAAGACCTCATAAAAAGTGTCGCTGGGAAGAGATAGGTCATGATGAATGAATTTCAACTACAATAAATATGCTTCTCAATAGTTCAACTAGCAATGGGGCCCTGAAGGAAAAATAGGAGCAATTACTGGTAATATTAAATTAAAAGTTTATTGTGTATATAGACAATAATTAAAATATCCAAAAAACGAGTCTAGAATCGTTGTCTCTTGATGGAAAAATAGCTATTGTAACTGGTGCTGCAGCAGGACTCGGATTGGACATTGCAAGAGAATTAGCAAGAAATGCTGCAACCGTTATTATTACTTCTAGGAAAAAATCCAAATTGAAAAAAGCCTGTGACTTGATTGATAAAAATTGTTATGGATTTCAATTAGATGTTTCCAAAAAGAAGAGTGTAAACAAATTTATCGAAAATATTTCAAAAGACATGAGCAATATTGATATCTTAATTAATAATGCTGGTTTTCCTTTCGAAAGGAAAGTTTGGTTTAAAAAAATACATAATATTTCTGAAGTGGAATTAATGAATATTCTTCAAGTTGATTTGATCGGTTCTTTTCGAGTAACTAGGGAAATATTAAAGCTTATGATGAAAAAAAGAGGAGGAGTTATCATTAATATTGCTTCAACCCCTGCCATATCCGGACATATTTGTGGTTCTCCCTACTCTATGGCAAAAGGAGGATTGATTAGCTTGACCAAGCATATAGCTTCAGAGTACGGAGAATATAACATAAGGTCATATTCAGTTGCGTTGGGAGATGTCTATACGGATACAATGCGTAAATCACTTTCAAGATATGAATTAGTTAAGGCTAAAAATGAAAATACGATGAAAAGATTGGGCCGACCGGAGGAAGTTGCTAAAACTATTGCTTCCCTTGCCGGTGAAAATTTTTCTTTCTCAACCGGAAATACTATTATTATTGATGGTGGAAGAGTAATTATGTAGATTGATGAGACTTATGAGAGCTAATATTAAAGAGCACTAAAAGTGTTATTATAAGAGGCATTACACTTGTCAGTCTCAAATTATCTGCACGTGTGTTAGCCGAGTCGGAGACAGAAGGATAAAAAACTTTTTTTCATTTCTCAATAGATTAATAGGATAGAATCGACAAAGATAATTGTCCTTTCGGGCTTGATAATTAACCTAATTCCATCAATCCTAATTGGATTTGGCAGGATTTTTAGAAACTAAGAAAACAATCAAGAAAGAGTCTCAAACACGAGGTGAAGAGAATGTGTACGGTACGAGGAAAGACACGGGTTTCTGGAAATATTCTATGTTGAGAAATCATTAGATAGAATGTTTCCTATGTTACTACATGGCCAAAAAATCCTACATTACCAAAGTTTTACCACACTCAATCAAATTTTATTTACCTAGAACAGTGGGTTACATGGATGTTGTAAAAGAAATAGTTTCCAAGTACGGGAGCATGTCGTTGATAGAATTTGACGGCTATTTTGAAGGAAAATTCGAACCTGTTAAGTACACGCGATTAGAAGTTCACACTGCTGAGGCAGAAGAGCTACATATTATAAAATATGCTAACAAGATTAGGAGCAGACTAAGGCAACACTCGTTAGCACTTGAATTCAATAATAAGCTCATACTCGTAATCAAAAGCTAAAAGAATACGGCAACAATCACAAGAGGTTGACTATAAACAAATTACAACTGAAAGTTTATCAAAATAAAAATGTTTGTTACCATGTTTTAGAGAAAGATTTTCATCTCTCCTGCCATATTAGCTTTTAAAAATGCCAACAAAAGTAGTTTTACCAATTAAAGAATAAATGAACGTTTAATGCAGTTCTTTAATTGCGTTACCACTAAGAAGAAGCCTTAGGTCAATATAACTATATTGCTTTTTCAAGAGCTAAGTGGTGTGTCATCTTGTTGTCCAGGGATTGCGAGACATAAAGATTGATTACCACTCAAAAGTAATAGCTAATCATATTATTTCATTTCACACTAAGAGAAAAGGGCTATCCTATTCCATTTATTCTTAATGAGTCTAAAATTTGTTTGACCGTAGGTAAGTAGGTATCAAATTTTGAGCTCTCCATACTATACTGAAAAACATAAATCTTATTGCCTACTGCTGTCCATGAATGCATTATCTCAAATGAAACAGGGTTTCCCATATTCGGTAATGTTGAGAATATTACCTGGTACCCTGGATGTTCCGCAACAGTAGTAGGACCTGAACTTGAGATCTTAATTTGGTTCGTTTGATTAAGTGAGGAAAGTGTAACATTAGTAAAGTCCTTGAGAGATACATTTTGTTGATAGCTCATTACACTGATAGTAAATCTCGCTGGAATTGGATCGGAAAGATTTTGTAGTGGAGCATAAAAGCCAGCAATCTGACTATACTCTGGTAATCCACTAGTTGAGAATGTCCAGTTTGAAGGGAACAACAGAAATATTCCATATTGTGGATTCCTATAAGCTATTTGGTCTGAAGATGTACGATTAGTAACATTCGATTCGAGTTGAAAACCATAGTTAGTCCCACTCATATTTGATATCGGCGTGTCTATAGCAATAGCAGTATGTGATTCAATTATTATAAGCAATAAAGTTGCCGTACAAATACAGGTACAAACCATCAAGGATCTTTTGCTACTCTTCATACTAGGTATCGAGATAGAGGCGAGCCCTTTAACTGTTTCCATTAATTTTATATTAAATCAATTTTCATCCAAGAATTAGCAAATCATCTTCTAAGCTTTCACTGATTACATCGACTTTGAAAGAAATGAGAAAAGTAATTTTAGGGCACTTAATTTTAGGCTTTTAATGGATACATTGTATAGAAGATTAAATTAGAAAAAAGTTGTCTAAGATGATAATAAAAACTATTTAAGTTAATTTGATCATATCTACACATTGGAAAGTATAAAGTGTGACTATTGTAGAAAACATATCCATTCTTTAAATCCGTTTTTAGATTTATTTGTCTGCAATACTTGTTATCATAGATTAATATCCCATTTGTTCTATCCAGGAAAAGTTAACGCCTCATAGTTAATGTGACCACTACTTACCTCCCATAAAGCTGCTCTTATTTGTCACTTCGATGTTATCCTCTTAATGTTTCACGTATGTGTAAGAAGCCCCTAGTTTGCATGTAACCAACTTCTTTTTCATGGTAATTTTTTGGACTATCAAAACCAGATCCGGTTCTCCTAATTACTACGCCTAAAGGGTGGTAATACCTACAGTAACACACACTCTAATAATCAGTAACAGCATGATTCGGGTCATAATATTTATTGTCACCAATGTTAATCTTCAGGATGACATTAGCAATGTCATTTCCCTCTCTGTATTTACTTCTGTCATAATAGGTAAGAAATTCTTTGATAATTCAATTTATAGTTTATAGTCCAATAAATATATAGGAATGAATATTGAACTCGAATTGTGTATCTTTAAGACACAATTGTAAATATTAACGATTGAATATGACAGAATTAGAATTATCCCTTGCAAAGTATAACAAGAAAAGAGACTTTGCCAAAAGTCACGAGCCAAAGGGCAAGTTAAATCGTAGGTCTAAAGATAAGAGATTAAAATCATTCGTTGTTCAAAAACATGATGCCTCAAGATTGCATTATGACTTTAGAGTAGAATCTGAATCTGGAGTACTTATTTCGTGGGCGGTGCCCAAAGGACCCTCAATGGATCCAAGTAAAAAACGTTTAGCCATTAAGGTAGAAGACCACCCTTTAGATTACTTGAATTTTGAAGGAGTTATTCCTCCTGGTAACTATGGTGCCGGTACGGTAATAGTATGGGATATTGGTACCTATGGAACCAAGGATAGTATCTCAAAACAGCTTCAAAATGGGAAGATCTCATTAAAATTGGAAGGAAAAAAGCTAAGAGGTGGATTCACCTTAATTAGAACGAGAAGTCAAAACCAATGGTTACTAATAAAAGCCATTGATGGCTTCGCCTCAAAGGAAGATTTGACTATTACGTATCCCGGCTCTGTACTTCAAGATAATATTTCTTCAATCAAGAAATCACAATCTGATCATTCAATGAAAGATACTAACAGTTACAGCAATAAAAGAGAGGACTTTTTTTCCAGAGTAGCGCCAATGCTGGCGTCTCCCGTCGATAATGCCTTCAATGATAACGAATGGGTTTTTGAAATTAAATGGGATGGGGTGAGAGCTATTTTATTTAAGGAAAATGACAAAATTAAGTTACAGTCACGAAGTGGTAACGATATTACAGAAAAATATCCTGAAATATTAACTTCAGCAAGAGAGTGCCTAAAAGGATGTAAATCAACAATAATCGATGGTGAGATTGTGGTCCTTGATGAAAACGGCATTCCCAGCTTTCAGGCTCATCAACGCAGAATGAATGTAGAAAGTAAAAAAGAAATTCTCATACTTTCATCCGAGACCCCGTGTACTTTCTATGCATTTGATATTTTGTCTCATGAACATAGAGATTTGAAGAAATTAAGCTATCTTGATAGGAGAAGTATCCTATCCCAATTATTAGGACCAAATGATACCATTAAGATATCTGACTACATTGAAGAAAATGGAATTGATATCCTTAAACATAGTAAAGAACTTGGTTTAGAAGGAATAATGGCAAAACGTAAATCGAGTGTTTATAGAGAAGGAGTAAGATCAAGAGATTGGTTAAAGATTAAAAATATTAAAACACAAGATTGTGTAGTTATTGGCTATACTAAAGGCATAGGTAATAGAATTAATCTTTTTGGCTCCCTACTATTAGCAGTATATTGCACAAAAGAAAGCAAGTACAGATTCGTAGGACACACAGGTAGTGGTTTTGATTTCGAGCTACTTAACAAAGTGTATTCAATGCTACAGGAAATAAGAATTGATTCAATGCCGATTGATCACTTGCCATATATGAATCGACAAACCACATGGGTAAAACCGCTACTTGTTGCAGAAGTAAAGTTTAACGAATGGACCAAAGATGCGATAATGCGGGCACCAATCTTTTTGAGATTTAGGGAAGACAAGAAACCTATTGAATGCACAATAGAAGGTGATAATCCTACAGAAGGAAATTTAAAGTATAAAAACAAGGAACAGTCGCAAAATACAACACAAGCTAAAATCTCAAATCCCAACAAAATTTATTGGCCTAAAACAAGAGACCATACGGGATTCACAAAAAAAGATCTAATCAAATACTACGAGTTGATAGGTCCATTGATTCTCCCTCATTTAAAGGACCGACCCCTTTCCCTTAGTCGGTACCCCGATGGAATTTATGGAAAATCATTTTTTCACAAGAATTGGAGTCAGTCAAAACCAGACTATGTAATGACTGCCCAAGTTCATTCCAAGGAAAGGAATGATAATATCAATTATTTAGTCTGTAACAATAGAGAAAGCCTACTTTGGATTGCGAACTTGGGTTGCATAGAGATGCATCCTTGGTATAGCAGGATAAATGAATTGGATAGCTGCAATAGTTCTTCATTATTGTATGAAGAGAAATGTGGTTTGAATTTTCCGGATTTCATAGTTTTTGATCTCGACCCATACATCTATTCTGGAAAGGAAAAAAAAGGACAAGAACCTGAGTACAACCGACTGGGATTTAGTGCAGCGGTAGAACTTGCACTCCATCTGTATGACCTTTTAAGGGAATTGAAAATAAGTTCGTACGTAAAAACAACAGGAAAGTCAGGTTTACACGTTTACGTTCCTATTCTTAATAACTATCCATACGAACAGACGAGAAATTTCTCTCAAATAATTGCAAAGATTATGATCTCGAAATTTCCTAAGAAAGTAACTACTGAATGGAGTACATCAAAAAGAAAAGGAAAAGTGTTCTTCGATTATAATCAAAATTCTAGGGGAAAAACGTTAGTATCAGTTTACTCATTGAGACCGACCGCAGAGGCAACTGTCTCAATGCCTATAGAGTGGAAAAAATTAGATTCAATTCTTCCTATTGACTTTACCATCTCAAGTGTACCACAGCTTGCATTAAAAAATAATGACATATGGGCTGGAGTTCTTACCAAAAAGCAAAATATTAGTGAAATAATATCAAAGGCAGAAGAAATTTAATTTCAGTTAATCCAATTTAATAATGACGATAATTGTAACATCCAAGGATTTTACGACGGAAACTAGTATAACAAGGCACTTCTGTGCATGCCTAATAGAAAGAATATTTATTAGATTTTAATAATACTAGCAAATTTTGAATTTTTAGAATAACAAGAACGATCATGATTTGTATGTAATATGCTGCCAGAATTTCTATAGTTTTATTTAGTATTTTTAGCTGTGTATATCCCAGTCGTGAGTATCTTTCTGGAATTCTTCTAGGCCCTTTTTGGTCACGGACACTTCGGTACCGGTAATTTTGATGTAACCTTTTTGCTGGGCATATTGTTTGATAACAGAAATTTTATCATTCTCGGAAAATCCATCCTTCAGAATTCCGAAATTAAAAAAATCCATAAATTTGAACTTGGTTGGCAAGTTATTTTCTAATGCATTAAGATAATTTTCCCATAGTTCTTCCATAAAATTCCAAATGATAGTTTTTTTATCACTTTCCGAAATTTTAGCCAATGCCAAATCCAGCACTTATACTATTTGCACAATATTACATTTAGTAGTTATTTGAACAAAAAACAAAGCATTCAAATCATTATCATAGTTTCTCGTGTTCTATATTTAGTCAAAAAGTAATGTTCCAAAACTATCAAATATTCATAATGTTCGAGAGGAGAGTAATTTTACAAATTGCAAGTTTCGTAACCTGATGCATGAGGATTCAGAAGTCGAAAGTGGATGTGCATATGTTCCATAAAATCAATTTTATGTTTAAAGACTCTGCTGCATGATTGAGACTGGAAAAGTGATCTTATATGGACCAAATTATGATGATTTTACTCTGACGTGTTAATGAATGCTATTCCACAGATTTTACAATGAGAAGCAGAACTCATTTTAGATTAGCCTATGAACTTCAGATAAACTGACATTGAACCTAAGAGACAAACCCTTTGCTTTTTTCCCATTTATCGAGAAAATAGGGTAACACTCTCTTTGAAAATAATCTAATAAATTCTATTTCATCTGGGCTAGTGCTATGTACGTAGATTTGTGTAAATCCTGCACGAAAATATTTTTCGATTGGAGATATTAGATCGTCTATAGAAGTAACTATTATTGTTGATTTCTTTTGCTCATCATCAGATACTTCATGTTGAGCTTTTTGTTCTAAAATTCTTGGATCGCTAATATTAGTATTAAATGCATCATCTATTTGCGTGGTACGCCAGAACTCGCATGCTTTAAAGGCTTTGTCATAATCCTCAGAATAAGAAACCTTTGGTTTTGCTATTTTTTGAAGTAAATCTACGTCCTTGTTTACCTCCTTTGCCGCATTATCAAATACGTCAAATACTTCATCGGCCTCATCAGGTTTTGAAGTTGTAATCAAACCATCTGTATATTTAGCAGCTGCTTTAATTGCTTGTGCACCTGAGCCTGCCATATATAATGGGATATTAGTGGAAGGACTAGTGTATAATTTTGCATTTTTAATTTTAAAATATTTTCCTATAAATGTTACAAAGCCATCCTCATCAATACCATTATCTTCTTTATTCGATGATCTTTCCGGATCTATAGTACTCTTCTTATTTCTGTTCCATAATTTATTTATGATTTGAATAGCTTCAACTGTTCTTTCAACCCTAGTTTCTGCAGACGGCCAATCAAATCCCAGAGGTACTTCATTCATTGCTTCACCCGATCCCACACCAAGTCCAATGCGTCCTGGATACAGGACATCCAATGATGCAAACGCTTGTGCAATTATTCCAGGATTATAACGATATACAGCTGCAGTAACGCCCGTTAAAAATTTCATTTTTTTTGTTCTTTCAGCGACAGCTGAAATCCAAACCCACGTAAAGTTTCCGTGTCCATTTGTATGAGACCAAGGATGAAAATGATCACTTGTAAGGGTCGTTCCAAATCCTCCTTTTTCCGCCTCTTTTACAAATTCAATCAATTGTTGCATTGAATATTGTTCTTGTGATGCCCAATATCCGATTTCTGTCATATTTTATCAAAGCCAATAATATTTATTAACTAGTTGCAAATTTACCCATCGAAATTGATATGCAAGAATATAAACGTATTAACATTACCGTACAAGGTAATTGAAACTAATTAAATTAAATTAATCTTATCAGATCATTGTATAAAATTATTAAAATACTTGTTAATATGGTAGTGTTTAGCCAACTCCGGTCGGCTCTTCTTTATTCTGATGCTCCAATTTCATATGCTGTTCCTTCTCTTGTTGAGTTGCAAACGTTATGCCGCAAATATGACACTTTAAATCGGGATTCCCAGAGATTTCCTGTGACATTCAGCTACCGTCTCCATTATTCAAATTGCTACAGAACATATACTAAGATGGTACTCCATCGCTTAAATTTGTTACTTAAAGCTATTCCATTATTTTTCCCAACGACAAACAATCTCAGTAATATTTTTCTTCCATCGTCTTCCACCGCCAGACCCGAATTATATCGTTTAGTCACTTCGTAATCCTTATCTTTGACACCAGCGCTTTTATTCATTCAAAAGCGTAGACTTGAGAATTCAGATAGCATTGGAAATCATTTTAAATTTTGTTGTGCATAATTAAGTAGTAAACACTTTCGGGTTTTGGCTCCGTTCACCGAAAGTAGCGAAAACATCATCAACAATGGAAGGGATGCCAAACACGGGGCTGGCAACTCCCTTTCATATGACGTATTTTGCTTGAATCAAAAATAGGAATTACATTT
>JBKPGB010000176.1:0-2391 GCA_046729135.1 Thermoproteota archaeon
CTCTCCGACTACATGAAGATAACCATCACTGTCAACATAGGAGTTATGGCTCAGTATTGTGATTGAAGACTTATTTAGAAATGCTGTTGAATTTCCAGTAGATGAATTATTGGCGATGTCGCTAGAATTCAAAAAAGAACTCTTATTGTCTGGTGTTATTGTAACCGTTGCCGGCGTCGTTTCATTAGATTTTGCAATTAGATTTGAATCAGGCTCAAACCCGTCAATTTCTCCATAATCAAAAATAGTGTACCAATAAGTTTTCTGAACGTTCTGTTTGATGGGATAGCAATCGTTATGTAAGTAAGTTGTACGATTCAACTGGTATTCTTGTTGAGCGCAGACCCCGGATATCTTCAGGATATTGTCCGGACTGCTGAGTAACTGGATAACCTTTTGTTGGTGAAATTTTCTGATAGTCATCGTTAAAGTCTATATTTGGTTTTGCAGAAAGTATTGGCTCATTGTTAGAATGACTGAAGATATCAAGACTAAAATGAAACATTATGGTGTTAACGCAGTTCCTACCACCATTATAGATGGCAGTATAATGATGGAGGGTATACCCGATTTTCCTTGGACATGTGGAGAAGATTTATTTCAAAAACTCAAATGAGATTATTCATTTAACATGGACTAAAGAAATATACTTCTTGCTCATCAACATTGCTTGCACCAGGGCTCAAGTTTTAAAATATTGTTCCCGATCAACATCAGCGATTAGCCCAGGCTGCTTCGGCTTCCACCCCAGAAGTTCCCGGGTTTTTTGACTTGAGGCCGGGACATCCATTGCTGCGAAATCCGCGAACCAAGTAAAGTAATTGGCGGCCTCCTTAGGGGCTATGCTGACAACCGGGACTTTCAGGCGATGACCGATGACTTCGGCGATTTCTCGGAACGGCACACCTTCTTCAGCGACACCATGATAGTAAGCTCTTGCCGCCCCCTTTTCCAAAGCAAGCCTGAACAGATGGGCAGCATCAAGCCTATGCACTGCGGGCCATCGGTTGAGCCCTTCACCTATGTATGCAGAAGCTCCTTTTTGACGCGCCATATTGATGAGAATCGGCACAAAACCGTGATCGCCATCGCCATGGACTGACGGCGGAAGACGCACTATTGACACGCGCACTCCACGATCCGCTACTGTGCGCGCAGCTTCTTCGGAGGCCACACGAGGGGTCGAGCTTGGAGAAGGTGGCATGCTTTCTTCGGTTGAGAGTCGGCCCGGGGGAAGCAGAGCGATTCCAGAGCTGATGATTAAAGGGCGATCAGAGCTAACGAGTGCCGACCCTAAAGCCTCAATGGCATTTCGATCAATCTCGCTATTCTCCTTGAATTTTGAGAAATCGTGGATGAAGCCTGTGTGGATCACACCATCTGACATGTCAGATCCATTGCGGAGGCTTTCCAAGTTTTCAAGATCACCCCGATGAACTTTTGCACCAGCGGCAAGCGACTTGGCGGCTCCATCTGAGCGTGCTAAGCCGATCACCTGGTGGCCCGCACTCATGAGTTCCTGAACGATAGCAGAGCCTATGAAGCCTGTGGCGCCGGTAACGAAAACACGCATATTTAATTTACAATCTTATCCTTTCCCATAATTTATCCATTCGGATGCAAGAATGCCTTCACGTTTTCATTTGGTAAATCCACAAGACTACATTTGGGCAGCTCGTCATCTAGCAATACCGCGCAATAATTGCAATGCTGCTTGTTGACTCATTGCTCCTAGACCTCCCAGCAGGCTTTATCTCTTTATAACGTGACTAATAATATTTGACAGCCAAATAGCGGGCTTCTCATTTACTGTTGGGCCAAAAATCATCATGCCTACAAACGGCCCACCAGCAACAATTACTGCAAGGTTAAGCCTTGCGATTGTAAACAATTCAGAGTATAGTTTGCAACGTTATAATATTATGTAACCAAATAATAACTATTGAGTGCTCAAGATCTTTGTGCTAATTGTCGTCACGCCAGATCAAGTCATAAGAATGACCTGGGAGAGAGTGGCACGAGATGCGCATGGCCTGAATGTGATTGTAAGCAATTTATAGAATAATTAAATACGTACTCTCTTTCTTCCATCATCGGTTAAGTAAATTTTAGTCCAACCTATTTTCTTTACATAACCTTCAGAAATCAATTCGTTGACTAAATTATCCATCTGCACATCTATTATTCCGATTTCTTTTCCTATCTCATCTTTGTCAATACTTTCAATTCCATTATCTACCGTCTTTTTATAGAGTTTCCGAAGAAACTTATCTCCAATTCTTTCTTCAGACATAATAGAATATTGACTTAATGACGCTTATGTGTTTCAATTTTTTTCAAGATAGAGTACACCAGTCCCCCAGCCTAACAGTTGCTTGCTATATTAAATCC
>JBKPGB010000177.1:0-2395 GCA_046729135.1 Thermoproteota archaeon
TTTAAAAAGTATTTTCTCAATATATGATGGATAGTGTGTCGTAATTTTCTGCCGCAGTTCCTTCCTGTTTTGAGTATAATAAAGAGCAAGTGGTTCATATACTTGTGTACCAATCATAGTTACATTCATTATATTGAATCGGCATCTTCTAATAACTGACTTTACATATTCGAATCCGTAATGCTCCGATGACCAAGTCAGATTGAGAATACCGAGCTTAAGCAGTTTTTTCAAGACATTATCTAATGAAACTGTCACAGGCATGGCTATTATCAGTAAACCTTTGGTTTGCAATATTCTGTAACTCTCTGCGATAAACCTTTCAAAAGGTTTGAAATGTTGAGCAGATTCTAGTGCAATGATCCTGTCAACAGTGCCAGTTGCAAATGGCAAGTATAAAGAAGTGCTATTAATGTAAGTAAAATGGATTCGTAGACAGCAAGCATGAAATACTTGTTCATTTTCAATCTTACCTAAGGCGATTTTGAATCCATTAAGGAGCTGCTGAGAATTAATATTCACACAGACTATATTTCCCAGTCTATATTCCCTACTCCATTGAAGTGCAGGTGCTCCGTAGCCGCTTCCAACATCAATTAGTGTTCTATATGAGCCAAGATCTGCAAGTTTTCCCACAAGGGTACATAAATTAGATTGAGCGTCAACTGGACTGCTTACATTTCCTTGCCAATAGCCAAAATTGAGCATGGAACCTCCTGTGGCAGCTTGCATTATGGGTGATAAGGAATCATAGAGTTTGATGACGTCCTTCTCATTTCGTCTCAGCGTCCATAGAATCGCATCAATTGGGTTAACGGTGAGCAATCGACAATTTATTCCCACAACAGCCTAATTAATTAATGCAATATCTATCGGATATCTTGGAAAGAGGAACATCTGAATTTTTTATCTTCAAATAGAAGGTGCAATTAGCAGAGAATGAAATTCTCATTGCTTTTAAATGCTTATTAGTTCGTCTTAATTCTCGTAAGTGATTATTTTCCGAAGAATAACTACTGTACGTGAAATGGTAAAGATTTCCTACTCTCAATACCGGCTTGTGACGCAGTCGCTAATATTGTGAACTTTCCAACCGCATTGTAGCCGATCTTAAAGCTACGCGTAACACTACCTTCTGTTGCAGTATAATTTTTTAAAATAATGCCTATAGGATCCTTAATAGTAAGTTTGATAAAAACATGATCCAGTATTTTACCAGTAACAGGATCGGAGGCAACTGCCGTTACTACTTGGCTTTCTCCAGGAGTAATTGGATCTTTTGCCACAGTGACGTTAAGGGCCATTTTCCCTTTACTGACTTCTTGGGAAGCGTTGGTCTCAGGGGCGTTTAGGGAAGCGTTGGTCTCAGGGGCGTTTAGGGAAGCATTGGTCTCAGGGGCGTTTAGGGAAGCATTGGTCTCAGGGGCGTTTAGGGAAGCGTTGGTCTCAGGGGCGTTTAGGGAAGCGTTGGTCTCAGGGACATTAGCAGTTACGTTAGCTTCAGGGACATTAGCAGTTACGTTAGCTTCAGGTTGAGGAACAGTAGCCTTAGGAACACTAACGTCTGGATATTTATTTTTGAAATAGTTTGCATCGTCAAAACAGTGTGCTATTTCAACGCCTCTAAGATTATGACCTATTTTTGCTGCTAAATTTATACAATCTTGCATATTTTTATCTGCATTTTGATAAGCTCCTGAACCTTTCAAGTCATTCAAAGATATCTTATCATCAATTAAAACGTCATTTTTTATATCATCTACTAATTTTTTTAAATTGTCATAATCTTTCAAAAGTGTTCCTTCTTTTTTTACTGCTTCTATCGGAATAAAACTGCTAATAAAAAAGAAGGTTCCGAGACTTATTATTGTTACTATGAAATGAGATAATTTGATTGATCCGACACTATTCATCAAAGAAAACTCAAAACCACCTTAAATAAATTGATCCTTTGTGAATTTCTTAGAATGTGATGAACTTTGTGCAGACATGTACAGCTGATTACTCAAATATTTTAGATTTTAATTTATGTTGACTATTTTTCTTTTGATATTATCTGAACTATCTAGGGACTTGTATAGAATACTGCATTGATTGATAGGAATATTCAAATTATTGAACCATAAATACTCTTCACAATGAACTTTCTTAGGTATTATTTTTCAATCAAAATATCATACCAACATTAACAATACTGTTGCCAGAGCTAATGCAAGGAGATCAACCACCGACTATAGTAAATCGTATTTAAATAAAAATCGCTAAGATACTAACCTGCTTTTGACATTTGATTTTGACTCTTATTTAGATAGATTAATTTTCTAATCTTGTGCGCATAGGACTAAAAATTGTGTCAGATTTGTTTCACAGACTTCTGAGCCCGTATAACACCATT
>JBKPGB010000178.1:0-16977 GCA_046729135.1 Thermoproteota archaeon
AGGCAGTGAAAGTGTTGTCTGTACAACCTCTTCAGGGTCTGAGCAAGCTTCCGCATCAGGATCAGAATCAAAATCTGGATCAAGTGAAGTAACCCAAAACGCTACAATGCTCAATACCAGCATCAGTAACATGACCGGCAACGGAACAATGATGAGTGGGAACATGAGCGGAAACGCAACTACGGGAGGAAACCAAACTGGATCACCAGGTTCTACAGTAATTATTTCACCAGGGTCATCTACTCCAAGTAATGCCAAATTCTTTGATCCCCCGACTCTAAAAGTAGCAAAGGGTACAACAGTAACTTGGAAAAATGCAGATTCTACGTTGCATACAGTAACTTCAGGAAGTGCTGAAGGAAACGAATCTGGTACAGCATTTGACTCAAGTTATTTGGCGGCAGGAAAAACATTTCCGTGGACATTTAATACCGCAGGAACGTTCGACTACTATTGTACTCTTCATCCTTATATGAAGGGACAAATAGTGGTTAGCTAAATCTCCTTTTTTCTCTTTTTTATAATAAAAATAAATTTCAAGATTAGTTCTCCTCATTCATTTCATATGTACGAGTAGCAATTAGGATAGTACCAAGTACAACTATGTGATAATAAATTTGAAATTTTCTATGTTATCGTGCCCAGTAATCTCTTAACTTGTTAATGATTTTGTTATTCTTATTGAGCTCTTGATCTACAGAAAAATTGTGAAAAGTATTTTTATCGGTATCGTTTTGCATTTTGCTGTTCTCTAAATCAGGTAAGATTGGATCATTCACATTATTCAATAATTTATTTATATCTGTTATAGATAATATGGCCAAGACTAATTTATTATCATCTGGCGATACTATTGGGAATTCAGATATGGCAGTTTTACTTATTAATTCAAAATAATCCAGAATCGGATCTAAAGGACGTAAGATAGGTGGATCATATACCATGATACTTTCAACAGTTTTATTCTCTTGAATTGTTGAAACATTAGATAAATCTTCAAAATAAACCATCCCTTCAAGTTTATCTTCATTGTTAGTAACAACCAGTGACTTAACGTCTAGATCTCTCATAATCTGAATAGCATCATTTATTGTGGTATTTCGATTTATGTTATAGAAATTCGCGCTCATTACATCTCTTACAAGATAATCTTTCAACTTCGAATCATGTTTCTTGGCATTTAACAACTGCATCTTTATATCGGAAACATAATTTTTATAAATATAATTATTTTTACCGGAGATGATATTTGATATGATTACTGACATGACAGTCGGAATAAGCAATATATAACTTCCAACAACTTCAATCCCTATCACAATTGCAGAAATAGGAGTTCTAGTACTCGCAGTAAAGAAGGCAAATATTGATATCAGTGTAGCAGACGTTGTGTCAACAAACATGAAAATTCCAAAAGAGTGAAATAATGTAATTAGAGCTGAGCCAACAAGACCACCTATAACTAATGTTGGACCAAGTAGACCCGTACTATTCCTAGATGCATTAGAAACTGATGTGGCAAAGATTTTCATTATTATTACGGGGAACATAATCCATATTGGAAAAATCTGATAATTACCAACTGTTGCAAGTTGTAACCATCCATACCCAGTACCTAATATTTCTGGAAAGCCAATTGCGAATATTCCAATAATTATTCCGCCCAGCGCGGGCTTGAAGTAAAGTGGAATTTTAATACTTTCAAAATGTTTTTGAAAAATCTGAATCGTTCTTACATATCCTATTCCTATTATTCCTATTAGAGCTGCAATTATGCCATATGCTGCTAAAGACTGTAGAGTTGTTTTTGTAATAAACTCTTGTGGGACATATAAGAAAGATGGCCAATTTAGAATAATTCCTGAAATAATATAACTTGTTATTGATGCCAAGAATGCTGGATAGAGTGATTTAATAATGAAATCCCTACGGTATAGTAATTCTAAACTAAAAATTGCTCCTCCAAAAGGTAACCTTAAGATGCCCCCTATAGTTGAACCCATACCGGCCGCAATTGCAATACGAATTTCCTCCTCATCAAGTTTGAAAATCCGACCCATTATCGAACCTAGTGTGGATCCAGTATGAGCTAGGGAATCTTCAATCCCACCACTGATCCCACTTCCTACTGCTAGAATACTGGAAAAAGATTTTAATAATGAAATTTTTAGACTAAATTGATTTTTCTTGTTATGAAATTCATCACTAATTTCATCTATGCCATTCTTACCAATTGCCGTAGATAATTTTGTTGAAAGTATTCCTATGATTAAACCAATAAGGCCTAAAATTACTGGAATAAGCCATGGTTTGAGGACATACAAAGAATAGTTGGAAGCCAAGTTTGCTACATCTTCTGGGTAAGGTTGAACGTATCTCACTATGTCACTAAGAAAAAATGATGAAAAAATCCTAATTGCTTCATATGCAGCAATTACCAATAATCCTGAGAAAACTCCAATGATTATACCAATGATGGTCCATTTCCTCAGGTACACCAGATCGAGGGTTGTCCAGTCAAATCTCCCCACAAATCTTTCTATGTATCTAGATAAATTCAATTTGAATTAGGACATTGTGATGAAATTATAGGCTGATATTCATTGAGCTCAGTTAATGTTTACAATTTTTGTTAAATTTATTATCCTCGAGTATCTCTCATAAGGATGTTATTATCTTATTCATAAATGCTCTTTGGAATTTATGTATTCTTCCTAAATTTTATATAGTAATTTAAATTACTCAAGAATATTCAACATAACAATGAATATCTTTCTATTAGTAACTACCATATTTTGTATACTGTTATTACTATTTATCGCCTATGCATTTATCAACAATAGTAATTTTAAATTAATTAATGAAGCTTCTAATACAGGAACTCGTTTAGAAATTGATACATCCTCAGAGAATGAAACGACAAACGAGACGGAAAACCAATAATTTGTTTTGTTAATAGAATAATATTAATTTACTCTACAGACTTCTGTTTAGAATACGAACTTCTATCAGGTCAGCTTACTTTTAGATCAAATAGTGACTGTTCAGTCTTAATTGGAATAAAATTAATTCCCATGACGCTTATCTGTATTGAATATTGGCCTTCTTGATCGAATTTATACGGAATTTTAACGATTCCTTCAGCTGTATGGAGCAATGGTTGTCCGGTTTTAGATGACGCTCTAAAAACTTCGCTGTTCATTTTGCTTATTGCAAGATCATAGTCTACATGGACTTGTACTGATTGCGTAGATGGCTGTAAGAAAGTAATCATGAATTGTGTGTCCACGTTCTTTGTTACTGGAAAAGGCTTAATTTGTAAACCAATATCTACGCTTGTTCCGTTTGTAGCTGCTTTAGTATCAGAAGAAGTAATTTGTACCGATTTTGAAGTTTGTGTACCATTTGCTGCTATGGCATTAATACCATTTAACGTGTTTGAGGTTTGTAAAAAGCCGAAACCTGAATCTTTAAACATTGGATTGATAACAAGTATTGCAAAGGAGAAACAAATTATAAAATAAATCATACAAAATTTAGTCATTATTAACGATAAAGATAATTATTTAATAAACCTTATAATATCGGATACAGTAAAATTTTTTCTTTTATAATATCGTAATTTTGAAAAATCGTAGCAGTTAAAATCAATTTTTGATTATTGAGGCATAAAACTATCCGTACGCTCATATTTTCACGTTGGGGATAGCGATAAGTACGTCATCATGGAATGGTAGAAATGATCTGAATCTGGATTCCGTTCAACATCTCAATTTTGAACTTTAAATTATTACCGAATCGAATGTATAAACTATCAAACAAACATTTTTCCATCATTAAGTTTCTATATCTTTAATAAGCAAATTTAATAATTATTTATATGTATGATTCTAGGAGTTCCCGTATTGCTCTATTTTCGATATTCTCTATCAGTATGATATTGATGGGAACTGCTATTTTACATTCAGGCTTTTCACAAGTTCCTAACCCGTTTTCAGTAAATTCTTTGATTCTAGGAAAAGATAAACCGCTATCTATGGCATTCGATCAGAAATCAAATAAAATCTATGGAATATTCGCAACAGGTACTGGAGAAAAGAATCTAATTTATGTTATAGACACTACTCAAAACAAAGTTATTGACACCATTAAGATTGGATCACAAAAAAGCGATTTGCTATCCGATATTGCAATAGA
Organism: Thermoproteota archaeon; assembly: GCA_046729135.1. Taxonomy (GTDB): domain Archaea; phylum Thermoproteota; class Nitrososphaeria; order Nitrososphaerales; family Nitrososphaeraceae; genus TA-21. Next base: position 4,198 of record JBKPGB010000178.1, read on the forward strand.
TCCTACTAGAGGAGTTATCTATGCGACAGGTCAGCATCTAGTTAATGAAAATGGCACCACTAAAGCATATGATACACTATATGTGATCAACTCAACTAATAATAAATTCAAGACAATTCAATTGTACGGTGAAACTGAAGAAGGTAAAGAAGGAGGTCTAGCGGGCATTTCTGTTAATCCTGTTACCAACATGATATACATTGGTTCATTATATCCCGAGGGAGGAAAGCCAGGGATGTATGTAATTGATGGAAAAACTTTACAACCCGTCTATGTGGATAAATGGCAGTATGGAATAAAAGATATTCAATTAAATCCGGAATCCAATTTACTATATGCTGGTGCAAAGTACGACAACATGATTTCAATAATGAATCAATCTAATAATGAAATAGTTTCTAATATAACTGCAGAAAGTCCGATAGCAATAGCGCTCAACAACGAAAAGAAGATATTATACGAAGCAGGCTCTGATGGAAAAGTCAACGTTTTTGATCTTACAAATAACAAAAATATATCAAGTATACAGGGAGAATTTGTAAAAAAAATCGAGTACAACCCAAAAGACAAATTACTATATTTAATTGATCAAAATTTGACTAACATTTTGTCTAAAAATTCAAACTCTACCAAAAGTATTGCTATAGCAGTAAATATGACGAACAATATCTTAAATAAATTTGAAACGAATTTCATAGTTGATAATATTATCGTCAATCCCTCAACTGACCAGGCCTATCTTTTAGGATACGATGGAAAGAATTCAAAATTATTTATTGTAAAATCACATTAATTTATCCAAAACCTTATTGGCCAAAAATCATTCAAATGGCAATAGCTCTCGCAACTTGTATTCATTATTCAAGACAAAATCAAGTAGAAAATGTATTCAATATCAAGAAGAATGATGATTTCTAATAGAACTATTTTTGTCCATCCAGATCTTGTGCTGATGGTATCATAAAGATATACTATGATAGCTTTGATTAATATAATGAAATCAAATGCAAAAAAGATATTTTTGTTTTGAATGTGGGACAAATGTTCTTGAAGACAAAATGGAAAATAGAATAGCAGATTGGTTTGGTATCTGTAAACAGTGTAATAGGAATAAAACATTTTCAGTTAATTAAATCAAAAGAATATTCGTTTACTTAGTATCATATAGTGAAGCAAGGCTGTGGTAGTATTCTATAATCGTCCTCCTCCCCCCTCTCTAAGTTGATGCAGTAACTATATCATAATATTATTACTTTAATATTAATGTCGATAAAATCTCAGAAAAATATATTCTTCAATTTTCTGTTGATCATTTCTATGATTGATCATATCAATGAATTCTTGGATCTACAATGTGAGTAATGATATTGAATTACAAAAACAGTCTTGATGCTTTGATGACAATATTGAATATGGGAGGAAGAATTACACAAGCGTCAAAGCATTTATCACATATGTTAAATGGTCTAAAATATTACTCATTAGAAGTGACCATAAACGGAGATCATTATTATATACAAGCATTTGAACAAGAAGCAACTGACCTATTTAATGCGGCAATGTCCATACTTGATGAAAAAAAAACTGTAATGAAAAGAATTGAAAAAATTTTCATATGACCTGACCCATTTTATTGATTTTTCTAATTAATAAAATATTATTTCTAGTTTAAGCTTTCGTTAGATTATTATCTTTGGCTTAGTTTATTCAATCCAGTGCAAACAAATGGCAATGATTGGATCAATCTCACTGTAAAATTCACTAGTAAGTGTAAGACCTGTGAAAAGAGAATATCAAAAGGTGAGCTGGCATTATGGTCAAGATCAAGTAAATCAATAAAACATGTTGAATGCCATACAAGAGATTTATCAAATCCGTCCTATATTTCAATTAATTCTAAACAACTAAAGTGTGCTATCTGTGGTTCATTAGCTGGATGTACCGATTGTGAATTTGAGAAAGATTGCGACAGAACTCTGGTTTCACAATTATGCATTTGTAAGAAATGCTATGATGATAAAGGGGCCTTGGAAAATTATTATGATGTTATCAACTCTTTTGTAACTGGTAAAAAGTCATGATTCTATCAATTCTCCATCAGAATTGAAAGGGTATCCACATTTTTAATTGAAATAGTCTTGTTTTGTCAAGAGTGAATAAATAATGGATACTGATAGTCTAATTAGATGGATAGTCTGGGGTATTATGCCATTCTTGGAGTCTCACAAGACGCTAATTTTCAAGAGATAAAAAAATCATATAGAAAACTTGCAAAAAAATATCACCCTGACAGAAACAAATCCGCCCATGCAGAAGAGACAATCAAAAAAATTAATGAAGCATTCGAAACTCTTTCTGATAGGAGGAAGAGAAAACAATACGATAGGGAATCATCCAATATATTTGATCAAAAGGATTCATATAATGAAGAAAAAGAGGAGAATTTATCAGATCAAAAACAAACGAATTCACATAAATTTACAAAGCTGGAATCCGAAAATAATCTTGGGTATGATAACTTACTCCTAGACACTGTAAGAAGTAGATTTCATATTCTAATTGAACCAAGCTTGTGTTTGGCATTTGGAGGATGTGAATCCATAGCACCAAAGGTATTTGTAGTTGATAAAAGTAAACACATTAATCCTAAGGCAAGAGTCGAATCAGAAACGGCAGATACTCTAGATAGGATAGTTATGGCAGCTCAAGCGTGTCCCACAAAGGCAATAAAGATCATAGATAGATATACTGGAAATCAAATATATCCATGAAAGGAGATAATATGATTGTTGACTAAACGATTCTGCTCGCCAATCAAATATCATTAAATAATCTCATATGTTCAGCCATAATACACCTATTGAATACTACATCTATCTTGTTATCTAAGGCAATTTTTTCTGCTTCCACGTTGTGAATACCTTCTTGTAACCAAATAACACTAATTCCAGGTTTTTTTATGGAATCTTCCACTACCGGATAGACATCCTTAGAGGGCCTAAAAACATCTACTATGTCTATCTGCGATTTGATATCTGATACGTAAGAATATGTTCTTCTACCGAGTATTTCGTTAGCTATTGGATTTACGGGTATAATATTAAATCCTCTTTCCATCATATATTTAGGAACAAGGTGGGCTGGCTTGGCAGGATCTCTTGACATTCCTACAACTGCAATATTTCTAAAATTGTAAATTTTTCGAATTTCCTCGTCTGTGTGATTATCTGTTATACTCATGAGGATCTACCACTCATGAGGATCTACCGTAATAATCATTTAAAATGATTGTACAAATTGATGCTATATAGTATTTATACTGAACAATCTGTATTGCCCCTGTGAAATTAGGAAGAAAAACTCACGCATACAGCGCGCGAAGAAGTGAAAGTAAGAAAATAGAAAAATCTAAAAGAAGGAAAAGAAGTCTCCCAAGAACTAGATAAAATTTAAAAGTTTTGTAATAAACTACAAAAAATATATTAAAGTTAACCTTTAATTTGGAATAGTTCCAAAATTATATATATATATTAGCACCTCAGAATTATTTACGCCAATACTTATATATGAGAATAAAACATAAATATAAGAAACAAACATTGTCTCAATTTTTGTGGGGTATTAGAATTGGTTAAAGATATTTCTTTGTTCAGTGACCGCTGTCCTAGATGTGGTAAGGGTCCAATGGTCACAGATAATTCAAGCGGTGAAATGTTTTGTGGAAATTGTGGATATGTAGTTACAGAACGTATTGAAGAAACTGGACCAGAATGGAGGGCATTTTCAAAAGAAGAACATGAAGACCGTAGTCGTGCTGGCATTCCAACATCACTTGCAATGCATGATATGGGACTTGCAACAATAATTGGACCTGTCGATAAGGATGCATCTGGAAAGCCATTATCAGCATCCATGAAAAGTACTATTGAGAGGTTAAGAACTTGGGATAGTCGAAGTCAAGTACACGAGCCAGTAGATCGGAATTTCAGGCAAGCTTTTAGTGAACTAGATAGGCTAAAAGATAAACTTGCAGTTGGCGATGCTGTAATCGAAAAAGCTGCATATGTATATAGAAAAGCACTTGAAAAGGGACTAGTAAGAGGAAGATCTATTTCTGCCCTCGTGGCTGCCGCACTTTATGCAGCTTGCAGAGACACTGAAACTCCAAGAACATTGAAAGATATTGCCCATGCAAGTAATATCAAGAAGAAGGACGTAGCCAGATGTTATAGACTATTAATTAGAGAGCTTGACTTGAAAATGCCTGTCGTAGATCCTGTAAAATGTGTGGCAAGAATAGCAAGCAAATCCGGACTCTCTGAAAAAACTAAAAGAAAAGCTTTAGAGATATTGAAAAAAGCAGAACAAGGCAAAATTTCTGCAGGAAAAGATCCTATGGGATTAGCTGCTGCTGCCCTGTATGTAGCTTGTGTAATGAATGGTGAAAATAAAACTCAAAAAGATGTTGCAGAGGCTGCTGGAGTAACTGAAGTGACAATAAGAAATAGATACAAAGGTTTAAAGATACATTTAAAATTATAATTTTTTAGTACATTATATTCTCTATTATATTAAATAGTTACCGAGCAGAAGAACTAAAAAAATAGACAAAAAATAAAGGATTTTTTAAATGACTTGCCACGGTCTTGTTGCAAATGTTATTCCCATTCCAGCGCCAATCAGTATCACCTGATATACTACAACGCCGTATGGAACTGGCTTCACTATTACTGGCCCAGACACCGAGACAGTTTGACCAGGACCAAGACCAGGACCAACATGTTCGATATTTAACTGTGTATGAACATGGTAAACACCTGGTTCAAGAGCTTTTACAGTAATTGAATATGGGATTGTTCCTTGTGGAGGAATGTCAAATATATTTCCGGGTGGATCTCTCGACATAAATTCCCATCTATTACCAGCGTTGGTTGACTCACTAAATAGTGATAACCATGCTCTTAATGGTTTGTTTACAAGACTTTGTAGAGTTCCCGTTACTGTCAGCTGATCTCCCGTATTCAATGTTTGTGCCGAGAAAGCTTCATCTTGAATTCTTACGAATCTACTTTGAAGCTGAGCTTGAACACCATGTCCTTCAACAGTTTGAGAGACTGCTATTATTGTCGAAGTGGACATTACTATTGCAAATAGTGCAACTACCGCTATCTTTATGTTCGACGTATAATTTACACCTAGCCTTACCAGAAAAAACAAAGATATATGCTTTGCTATGACTTTACCTTCTCATCGCGTATTTGGTTATTAATTAATAATGATATTGAGTTGTGCGCACTAATATTCTTAAAACATGAATCGGATAAGTAAGAATTTCTAATCAAATAAAGTACATTAGAGGATTTTAGACGCAAAATTTAAAAAGGAATCCTTTGATGGTAAACACAATGACAATGCCAAAGGGTTATGGTGGCGGTGGCGGCGGCGGTGGCCGAACAACTACAGGCGGTGAAGACGAGATTGAACACATGATCGGTCGACGTGTAGAAAATATGGGTTGGATTTACATTTTGGGATTTGCTTTATGTTGGGCTGCAACAGCTGGTGGTGTTTACGTGAGTGTGACTGTTTACCCATGGGCATATCCTCCACCAAGCGCATATTATGCTCTATCAGTATTAACAGTCCTTGAAGCACTAGGATTCTTTTGGATATGGAAAGTTTCACATGAAAGACTGGGTCTTGTGCACTTCGGAGGAAAGTAGTTGACGGTTACGCCTAAATTTTATTTTTTATTGTAATTATTTTTTTCTTGTTAATTTTCGACTTTTGTAGCGAATTTATGATCATTAGAATAATCTAATTCTAACTTCCAAATATTTCATAAAACAAATTTTTAAAAAATTTTTCATGATTTATCAAATTTATCGTAGGTATCAATTAAGAATATCAAAATAAAATTTTATATACAACCTTTAGGAGACATTTGGTAATGGTCTGGCTTAGACGCACTACACACTATCTATTCATAGTTGTAGTTGCTGTAAATAGTACATTATTGACAATCAACGCAGGAGACTACATATTCTACACTGATTGGGCTTGGACTTCATTCGTGGTATTCTCAATATCCCAATCAACTATGCTTGTAGTTGGTGCAATCTATTACATGCTATTCACCGGTGTACCAGGTACTGCAACATATTATGCAACAATCATGACTATCTATACATGGGTAGCCAAAGGAGCTTGGTTTGGGCTAGGATATCCAATGGACTTCATCCTCGTACCTGTTTGGATACCTTCAGCAATGCTGTTAGATTTATCATATTGGGCAACAAGAAGGAATAAACATGCTGCCATTATAATTGGCGGAACATTGGTTGGACTTTCACTGCCAATATTTAATATGATCAATCTACTGCTGGTCAGAGATCCCCTAGAGATGGCATTCAAATATCCTCGACCGACATTGCCTCCATACATGACACCAATCGAGCCTCAGGTCGGAAAGTTCTACAATAGTCCCGTAGCGCTAGGATCGGGAGCTGGAGCTGTACTAAGTGTTCCAATAGCCGCACTAGGCGCGAAACTGAATACCTGGACATATAGATGGATGGCCGCGTGGAGCAAGTGGGACTAAAACCACATCCTTTTTCATTTTTATTTTCTTTTATTTAGAACATTTACAGCGAGAAAATAATACGATTCATTTTTAATAACTAAGAAAGCCACTTAGTATGGGTTACTTTTAATGCAAAGTATAAGTTCTAGGTAGCTTACTTTAATATTGCAAGATGCCTTCGAAGAACAATTCCCTTGAGGAAAGTGTTACATGCGAAATCTGTGGCATTGCAATTGAAGCATGCACATGTTCTTGTCCTTATTGTGGAGAACGCGATTCATGTGAATGCTGTTTATATGATGCTGCTACAGGTGGCGGATGAAGATGATTTTATATTTTATATATCTATAATTCTATATTTTATATATCTATAATTCGATTAATAATTTGGAGAAGAATGTAATTCATTGTCTTTTTTGGCTAATGCAAATACTATATCTTGGTTGATTGGTGGACCACAAGGAAGTGGTGTTGATTCAGCTGCAAATATCTTTGCAAAAACATGCGCAAAAGAAGGTTTCCATATTTTTGGAAAGAGAGAATTTTATTCTAACATTAAAGGAGAGCATAGCTATTTTACAATAAGAATTTCAGAAAAGCCTGTAAGTTCCCAGTTGGAAGAAATTAATATGCTTGTATCATTTGATGCCGAAACCGTTTTCAGACATGCAGACAAAGTATCTCCCAGCGGTGTAATAATATATGATTCATCTCTTGCTGAAACAGTTTTAGATGAAGTACCTTCCATTGATTTTCAAGCAAATAAGAGAATAGGTAAATTATTAGAGGACTCTGGGCAGCCTCTTAATTTAAGTGGGATGCTGGAGCTCGCAAAGGCGAGAGGTTGTATCGTATATGGGCTGCCATATTTTGAAATGATAGAAGCAGTAGCAAAAAAAATGAACGATCCTAAGCTTAGTAAGCTTTCTAGAGTAGTTAATGTTATGGCGATATCAGCATCCATTTCATTACTTGGTATCAAAAAAGATATGTTGATTAGTGCTATTCAGGAGGTTTTTGGATCAAAGCCCAAACTACTTTCTAGTAACATAGAAGCAGCGGGATATGCTTACTCCTATATAGGCACTAAATTTGATACTAAGAATATTAAATACAAAATAACACCTAAAGACGTCCTAAAAGATTATGTGTTGATTTCAGGCAGTCAAGCTGCCGCAATTGGGAAAATACTTGGTGGTTGTAGATTTCAAACTTATTATCCGATTACACCAGCAAGTGATGAAAGTGAATTTTTAGAATCAAATCAGATCATCGATCAAGTTGATGGTAAAAATGGGTCTGTAGTTGTGGTACAAACCGAAGATGAAATTGCCGCAATAACCATGGCAATTGGCGCTTCGTTAACCGGAGTCAGAACAGCCACTGCGACCTCTGGTCCAGGGTTTTCGTTGATGGCTGAAGCACTCGGTTGGGCTGGAATGAATGAAGTTCCGTTGGTAGTTACAATGTATCAAAGGGCTGGACCTTCAACTGGATTGCCAACCCGACATGAACAAAGTGATCTCTTATTTGCCATAAATGCAGGACATGGTGATTTTCCAAAAATAGTACTAGCTTCTGGAGATATTGAAGAGGCCTTTTACGATTCCATCAAGGTCTTTAATTTCGCAGAAATTTATCAATTACCAGTAATTCATCTACTCGACAAAGCAATTAGTAGTAGTATCCAAACATGCAAAAGATTTAACAATGATCTCAAAATTGAAAGAGGAAAATTCAAAAGTGTTATTGACAAAAATCAGAGTGAGGGCGCGGCGGGTCATTTTCAAAGATTCAAACTGGACGATTCTCCTATTTCTACGAGAGTGCCTATTGGAACAGAAAATGCAATATTTTGGAATACTGGTGATGAACACACAGAGGAGGGTCACATATCAGAGGATCCTGAAAACAGGAACAAAATGATGGACAAAAGAATGAAAAAGCTAGATCTTGCATTAGAAAAAATAGCTGAAAACGATAAGGCGGTTTGTTATGATTTTGAATCTGATAGTAAGAATGTTGTTATCAGCTGGGGATCGACAAAAGGGGCAATTTTAGAAGCCCTAGAAAAATTGTCAGAAGAAGGAAGCAAATTAAGGTTTATTCAGGTTCGATTACTTCACCCGTTTCCTACTGAAACTGTGAAAAACTTTTTGACAGATGCTAAATTAGTCATAGACGTAGAAATGAATTACTCATCACAATTAGGATCACTGGTACAACAAAATACTGGTAGAGAAATAGATTATAAAATAGTAAAATACAATGGAAGACCAATGTCCACAACCGAGATTTATATTGCTCTAAAGAGTATATTATCTGGTAACAATGAAAGGAGGATTGTGTTAGATGGCGGAACTTAAACTAGTTGACTATAAAACAACGGTTCATAATGATTGGTGTCCTGGTTGTGGAGATTTTGGAATATTAAACGCAATTCAAATGGCATTGAGTGAAATGCAGATACCAAGACATAAAGCAGTTATTTTTTCGGGAATTGGTTGCTCGGGGAAAACTCCACATTTCATAAATGTGTATGGGATTCACACTTTGCATGGAAGAGTCTTGCCATTTGCGCAAGGTGCGAAAATTGCCAATCCAGATCTAGAAATTATAGCTGTTGGAGGCGATGGTGATGGCCTTGGAATTGGAGCAGGACACTTTGTTGGGGCAGGAAGGAAAAACGTTGACATTCCATATCTTATATTTAACAATGAAGTTTATGGTTTGACTAAGGGACAGGCTTCCCCTACCCTGAGATTAGGAGAAAAAACAAAATCACTTGTAACTCCTAATACTAATAATTCTGTAAATCCTATAGCATTAGCTTTTGTATCAGGATTTACTTTTATTGCACGTTCATATTCATATGATGTCAAACATCTCAAGGATACAATAAAAAGAGCCATAACACACAAAGGTCTAGCATTTGTAGATGTTCTTCAACCATGTCCAACATACGATGATATCCATACCAGAGAATGGTTTCTAGGAAAAAATAAGCCAGATTCAGAGAAGGCAGTACCCAGAATTTATAAAATTGAAGAAGTTGGATATGACGGTATAATACATGATGAGTCTGAAGTTAATGAAAAGATGTCAAAGATTTTAGAATTTTCAAGCGAGTGGGGAGATAAGATCCCGATTGGTATCTTTTATCAGAACGAGTTAGTTCCTTCCTATCATGAAAGAATTGCTGAAAATATTAAAGATTACTTTGCTAGCCCACCTTCTCATCAGGAAATATCGGATATAGACAATAAACCTGCTGCAAGAATTGATAAAATATTAGACAAACTTCAAATCAACTAGCTCGGACCGTTGACGGGATGTGATTATCTGCAGTATGAGTCATTTACATTAATAGCAAAACTAATCTTGTCATAAATTATAGACTGGTAATCGATCGATAAAGGCATCACATTTAAATTGCCTTAATCATGAATCTTAAATCACATCGACCAAACCGATGGGGAACAAATTCTGGATAGGCTTAATTGCTTATCCAGAATAATTATTGATATTCATCTACAAAATCTGCATAATTGAGTTATCTTGCTCTTTTATTTAGTTGCTTGATAAATTCTGCAAATTTTTCTTTTGGTATAACAGCCCCACAAGCTTTCTCATGACCCCCACCACTTCCAGAAAGCGCTGAAGATAAGCTGTTAACAATTCTTCCAAGATGAACTTTGCATTCATTTGATCCTCTAATGGAGATAATACATGAATTAATTTCCTCTTTAATCTTGTACACAAGTGCCACCGGTTTTCCAGATGTACCAAGTACAAAATTAACTACCATGCTAGATGGTAATTCAGAATTAATCTGAACATAGGCCAAATTCTTGTTTAAAACTATTGAATTTTCAATTGACTTTACTACTGACAAGACCTTCTTTGCATGTCTTTCGGCCCTTAGGAACCCACCTTCAATATCGTGTGGATATCTCATTTGTGATAAATCATCTACAATTTTCATCAGAAAATCATTATCATGCTGACTTGAAGAAATCATATAAGATAGAGCAGTAGCCTCAAGCATCAAAAACTGTCTGTCGAATCTAGATACTAAATTTGATGCAATGGGTCTTGTTTCCAGATAATCCGTTAGAGCTGCAGCAGCGGCAATAAAAGTTGAATAATGACTAAATTTTCTTTTATATTTATTGTAAATATGAATACTTGTGCACTCGTCAGTACTGTGCAATAGTTGTACTCCAATTCTTTTTAATTCTGATAAAATTTTTTTATCCAAATCATGATGATCAATATAAGTAACTTTGCATTTTGTTTCAATCATTTCCTTCAATATGTTGACAAAATCATATTCATTTTTTTTACTTAATCCTAAATCACATATGAATAAATGATCTATCCTGCTGTTGCTATCATGAATACTCGATACCATGCTACGTAATGTTTTGATCATATTTGCGTAATCAACGAGAATTACTGTATTAACATCAAACGCGGTTTTGATAAGTGCTGCAGAAGAGATACCATCGACATCCTCCTTGTGTGATATACAAATCTTATTCTTCATAGACCAAGTATTTCTTATGTGTGAATATTTTAAGTGTACCGATTTCAACTTAGTTTAATATATGATTGAAGATAATGATCAGTGCAACCATTTTGATTTCCCTTACTGAAAGCTGAAATAATACTAAAGTTTTTATCAAGCGAACGTTTATATCTTAATTCTACAAGAATTTGTAGGAACGCAATCATATAGGCGGCGTCGTAGATGATTTTTGGTCAGTTGGCCATTTCATGATTCATCGACCTCCAGTTGCGCTCATATTATGGAGATTCGATCACAAATTGAATCTGACATGGTTACACAATATGCACAATAACTTGATTGTCCGACCGTACTATTTTATAATAGATTAAGGATCGACTCCGGTTGATCCTGCCGGACCCGACTGCTATCAGAGTGAGATTAAGCCATGCGAGTCAACGTAGCAATACGTGGCATACGGCTCAGTAACACGTAGTCAACATAACCAAAGGACGTGGATAAACTCGGGAAACTGAGGCTAAACCGCGATAGTTCAAGATACCTGGAATGGTTTTTGATCAAAATCTATATGGCCTTTGGATTGGACTGCGTCCGATCAGGCTGTTGGTGAGGTAATGGCCCACCAAACCTATAACCGGTACGGGCTCTGAGAGGAGGAGCCCGGAGATGGGTACTGAGATAAGGACCCAGGCCCTATGGGGCGCAGCAGGCGCGAAACCTCTGCAATAGGCGAAAGCTTGACAGGGTTACTCTGAGTGACTTTCGTTAAGAAAGTCTTTTGACACCTCTAAAAATGGTGTAGAATAAGGGGTGGGCAAGTCTGGTGTCAGCCGCCGCGGTAATACCAGCACCCCGAGTGGTCGGGACGATTATTGGGCCTAAAGCATCCGTAGCCGGCCTTACAAGTCCTCCGTTAAATCCAGCTGCTTAACAGATGGGCTGCGGAGGATACTATAAGACTAGGAGGCAGGAGAGGCAAGCGGTACTCAGTGGGTAGGGGTAAAATCCGTTGATCCATTGAAGACCACCCGTGGCGAAGGCGGCTTGCCAGAATGCGCTCGACGGTGAGGGATGAAAGCTGGGGGAGCAAACCGGATTAGATACCCGGGTAGTCCCAGCTGTAAACGATGCAGACTCGGTGATGGACTAGCTTTATGCTGGTCCAGTGCCGCAGGGAAGCCGTTAAGTCTGCCGCCTGGGTAGTACGGTCGCAAGACTGAAACTTAAAGGAATTGGCGGGGGAGCACCACAAGGGGTGAAGCCTGCGGTTCAATTGGAGTCAACGCCGGGAATCTTACCGGGGGCGACAGCAGGATGAAGGTCAAGCTGAAGACTTTACTAGACAAGCTGAGAGGAGGTGCATGGCCGTCGCCAGCTCGTGCCGTGAGGTGTCCTGTTAAGTCAGGTAACGAGCGAGACCCCTGCTTCTAGTTGCTACCTTTATTCTTCGGAGTGGAGGGGCTAATTAGAAGGACTGCCGCCGCTAAGGCGGAGGAAGGAGGGGGCTACGGCAGGTCAGTATGCCCCGAAACCCTCGGGCCACACGCGGGCTGCAATGGTAAGGACAATGGGCTCCGATTCCGAAAGGAGGAGGCAATCCCTAAACCTTACCTCAGTTATGATTGAGGGCTGAAACTCGCCCTCATGAATATGGAATCCCTAGTAA
>JBKPGB010000179.1:0-3131 GCA_046729135.1 Thermoproteota archaeon
CATCAATCACTTTGAATGCAATATAGATAACTCAAAATTTGTCACCTGTACCAGCCCCTTCACATTCCCTAAGTTACTAAATGATGGGACTCATACTTTCAATGTGCTGTCCGTGGATAATTCGAGAAATAAGGATACATCTCCATCATCATTTACATGGACTGTAGATACAAAACCACCTGCTACGTCTATAAGCTCTGCTACAGATGGTAATAAAAGCGCCGTAAAAAATGGTGGTACTACCAAATCCACTTCAATGACGTTTGGATTCTCCGGTAGCGATACTAGCGGTGTAGGTATAGATCACTTTGAGTGTAATGTAGATGGTTTGACCTTTATCACCTGTACCAGCCCCTTCACATTCCCAAGTCTGTCTGAAGACGGTCAGTATACTCTGGAGATAAGGGCTCAAGACAGAGTAGGAAATAAGGACCCATCGCCGGCATCTTTCACATGGACAGTGGATACATCTCCACCTGCGAGTACTATCGACTCTGCTACAGATGGTAATAACAGAGTCATAACTGCAGGGGGTAACACATCTTCCAACTCTATGATTTTCTTGTTCTCTAGTATCGACAGTGGTGTAGGAGTTGACCATTCTGAATGTAGTATAGACAATTCCAGCTTTACAATTTGTACCAGCCCGATACAGTTTACCTCAACCAACCTAGGAGATGGGATCCATACACTACTGATAAGATCTGAAGATAAGGTTGGAAATAGAGGCACATCACCAGCCTCATTCAACTGGACCGTAGACACAGTACCCCCAACAAGCTCCATAAACTCTGCTACAGATGGTAATAAAAACGCCGTAGCTAATTCTGGTACTACCAAATCCACCTCCATGACCTTTGCCTTCTCTGGTAACGATACTGGTGGTATTGGTATAGATCACTTTGTATGTAGCACGGATAACTCTGAGTATGCTACATGTACCAGCCCCTTCGCATTACCTAATTCAATGAAAGATGGTAATCATACATTTAGGGTATTGTCTCAGGATAAGGTAGGAAATAGAGGAACATCACCGGCCTCATTCAACTGGACCGTAGACACAGTACCCCCAACAACTACAATTGACTCTGTTAGAGATGGGAATAAAAGTTCCATAATTACTGGGGGCAATTCGTCTTCCAATTCTACAATAATTACTTTTTCAGGTATAGACACTGGAGGCAACGAGGGTAAAGGGGTAGGTATTAATCACTTTGAATGTTCACTTGATGGAGCATCATTTTCCACCTGTAGTGCACCACTCGAACTCAAAGGATTAAAGGATGGCGTTCATATGATAGAAATAAAAGCCTCAGATAATGTTAGAAATATTGATCTCACTCCTTCATCATTCAGCTGGACCATTGATACCGCGCTACCAACAACTTCTATCACCTCTGCCATCGATGGCAATAGGAAAACTGTAACTACAGGTGGTAATACTACATCCACATCCATGACCTTTGCCTTCTCAGGTACTGATAGGGGTACCGGCCTAAACCACCTTGAATGCTCAGTTGATGGAGCATCATTTGCGGTCTGCAGCAGCCCTGTAGAATATAGTCAACTTGCAGATGGGGCTCATACATTGGAAGTAAGAGCTGAAGATAATGTTGCAAACGTAGATGCGTCCCCTGTATCCTTCGTCTGGACAATTGATACGATACCCCCAACTACATCTATCAATTCTGTTGTTGACAGCAATAAGAACACCTTATCCAATGGCAGTAATACTAGGTCAAGCTCTATAACCTTTACATTCTCAGGTTCAGATAATAGTAAAGCAGAGGTAAAACATTTTCAATGCAGCTTAGACGACTCTGACTTTGCTGACTGTACCAGCCCACTCACATTCCCTAATTTAAGCGATGGTCCTCATACATTTAAGGTAAGGGCAGTAGATAATTCAGGAAATATTGATAACTCTCCACAACTCTTTACCTGGAAAGTAGATATAACTCCACCATCTTCCAATATCAATACTGCTTTCGATGGGAAGAATGACACCGTAACCAATGGGGGTAATACTACATCTAGAATCATGTTGTTTACAATTTCAGGTTCAGATACAGGTGTAGGTGTGGACCACTTTGAATGTTCTCTTGACGGAGCTTCATTTACAACTTGTACGAGCCCAGTACAATTTAAGAATCTACCGGATAGATCTCATAATTTAGAGGTATTGTCTCAAGATAAAGCAGGAAATAGAGGAACATCACCGGCCTCATTCAACTGGACCGTAGACTCAGTACCACCAAAAACCTCCATAAACTCTGCTACAGATGGTAATAAAAGCGCCGTAGCTAATGCTGGTACTACCAAATCCACTTCCATTACATTTGCATTCTCTGGTAACGATACTGGTGGCATAGGCATAGATCACTTTGAGTGCAGTACGGATAACTCTGACTATGTTACATGTACCAGCCCCTTCACATTACCTAATTCATTGAAAGATGGTAATCATACATTTAGGGTATTGTCTGAGGATAAGGTAGGAAATAGAGGCTCATCACCGCCCTCATTCAGCTGGACCATTGATACGGCGCCACCAACAACTTCTATCACCTCTGCCATCGATGGCAATAGGAAAACTGTAACTACAGATGGTAATACTACGTCAACTTCCATAACCTTTGCCTTCTCAGGTACTGATAGGGGCACAGGTGTAAACCACCTTGAATGCTCAGTTGATGGAGCATCATTTACAACATGTACAAGTCCAGCACAATTTAACAATCTATCGGATGGAGCTCATACATTGGAAGTAAGATCTGAAGATAATGTTGCAAACGTAGATGCGTCCCCTGCATCCTTCGTCTGGACAATTGATACGATACCCCCAACTACATCTATCAATTCTGTTGTTGACAGCAATAAGAACACTTTATCCAATGGCAGTAATACTAGGTCAAGCTCTATAACCTTTACATTCTCAGGTTCAGATACTAGTAAAGTTAAAACAAGTAAAGTAGAGGTGAAACGTTTTCAATGCAGCTTAGACAATTCTACTTTTGCTGACTGTACCAGCCCGCTAACATTCCCTAATTTGTTAAGCAACGGTCCTCATACATTTAAGGTAAGGGCACTAGATAATTCAGGAAATAATGATAACTCTCCGGAACTATTTA
>JBKPGB010000180.1:0-4131 GCA_046729135.1 Thermoproteota archaeon
TAAGCGCTTATTAGTATGGTTCTAACCTTGGCATTTAGTTTTTTTACCTTTTTTAATAATTCCAATCCACTAACGGCGGGCATTCTCATATCAGCAATAACCATGGCATAACTCTGTTTATTTTTAGTATAATGTTCTAGAGCAATAATCGGATCATTGAAGGTCACTACAGAAGCGTCATCGATATTATTAGTTAAAGCATCACGAAACAGTCGAGTGATATCTAACTCATCGTCTACAATACTTACAATTCTTTTGCTAGTAGACAGTGTGACTGTAGGTCTCCCTATCATGCTACCGCTCCAACTAAAGTCTGTAAATGGCCTCATGTAGTTAAGTCTTTTTAATTCTCCAAATGTTTATTGTACACTAGCAGGATTAGAGTCGTATATAATAACGGACGAAAATATTCCGACCGGTGAACGTATGACGTATTACGGTCTTACGTCGGTCGTAATATTGCTCAACAAAATATAAAATAATTTACTGGTGGGACCAATGTCAAATTCTG
Source organism: Thermoproteota archaeon (assembly GCA_046729135.1). GTDB lineage: Archaea > Thermoproteota > Nitrososphaeria > Nitrososphaerales > Nitrososphaeraceae > TA-21. The sequence continues at coordinate 512 of JBKPGB010000180.1, forward strand.
GGAAAGCAGTCCCACCAGCCGAATGATATTGACTTGCCCCGATGGATTATGACCAACAGAATATAAGTAACTTTAGTAAATACCGGTGGGTGTTGAACGCGTAGAGAATCCCACCGGCCGGTATCTATTTGTGTGAAAATAGGTACTCAGAGTTCTGCTAGTAATTATAAGAACCTGCCTTACCTAAGTTATCTCTGGAATAAGTCCATTTTTCATTGATGCAAACTTGATACAGTATCCAGTCTAGAAACTAGAGTGAATGATTTACGGTTTTGTAATTGGGCGAATACCGTTAAATATTCATCTGTGTACTAAAGAAAAACAATGTATAAATTGCAAGTGAATAACAGAGTGCTATTTTCTTTACTCTTGTTTTCTGTAGCCCTCGTTCTTTTCTCTTCTTCAGTGATTGTATTTCCCAATCAGGCAATTGCAGCAGGAAAATTTACCATTACCCCTAAAATAAATATGAAAAAATTAAATAATCCTCAAAAACTGAAGGTTGTAGCATACTCTAACGCCGAAAATAAAACTAAATATCTGACAGGTAACGATCTGAAGTCAAATACTGCTACCGTTTCTTTCCAATTCAATAAGAAAAACGACCTTGTTACTGCTGTTGATAGGGATGAATATGCAGTATGTGCTTACGACCTTAATGCACAAACAAATGAGATGAAGTCTTATTCTTGCATTGAGGGTAATCTTGAAAATCCATCTGGTAAAAATCCAGTAAATATAGGTTCGGGACCTGTGATTACCTTGTCCGCTGGGTCGTTCAAACCTGTCAATGGAGCGGAAGTAAAGAATCCAACTATTGTGGTCTGGATAGAAAATCTTGCTGGTAAAAAACATCTAAAGGATATCAAAGCGGTTGCCATGGTTAAAGGCGAATTTAAGTCTAAGATAATAGATGCACGAAAGTTGCTAGCAGAATCAAAGGACAAAATAATAAAGGTCCCACTACTTTTTGACAAGACTCCTGAAATTGGTCCCATCAGGGTAGGAGATTACTTTTTTTCTTGTGTCTCTGCCAATGTCTTAAAACCAGTTGAGGGAAACGAATGCGAACATAGAATCATATCGCATACAGGACACATACATAACATAGTGGCAAGACACGACTAGAATGTATAAGTGAATTTTTATAAATTCAAACTTTCAGTATAATATCATTGTCCACTTTTCAAAATCATAGCATAATATACTCATTTCTTATTCTCCCCTTCTGCAGATGCTAAAGGGATCTTGTTATCCATTGTTGTTTGCCTTGCTCATAATATGTCCTAAATGCCTGGTCAATAACGTCATCCTCATTATTTGCATAGCAATGAACTCAGACGAATCTCTTCATGCTAGCCTTAAAGCATCTAGTAAATCATCATAACTTGTTTGCTCTATATAAAGTGAGTATTCTTTTTATTTCGTTACTACAAACTTGATAAAAAATCCAATCCAAAATTCTCAGTTCGCTATGAAGTTTATCGGCGTCAAATATTTCATGCGTTTGATTTATTTTAAGTATAATTTCATTCATTTTAGATTCAATAAGTTCGCAGATAGGAAAATCAGAATTTTTCATATTATCTAGAACCCAGTTTGTTAATTCAATCCTTTTAGAGTGCTCTCGTCTGTAAATGGTATCGTCAATCGGTCCGTCAAGTCCCCTTTTTGATTCGTCAATTTCTTGAAGTAATGTTTGTTCTATAGTCATAGAATAAGTTAGCAATAAGAGGATTTAATATAGCGAGGGCTCTTCGGGGAGGGAGGGAAATAAATAATTAATTACTTATTTTCATCTTTCTCGAGGTCCAGTGAAACGCAATCTTCGCATTTCAAGTAAGGAGAATGCACTTCTCCTTTCTTATCCGGTGCTTGGTCTAATGCAAGGCCTATCTTTTTCTGTTGACCACATTCACTACATATTTCAGTCTTTCCAACAAGATCTTGAGGATTCAATATGTTGAGATATCTTTACTATCTAATATCCTTTTAGACTAAGCCTTAGAAATTTTTTTATATCTTGCATTATATGGAATTAGCAATATTGAGAATTTAATATATGAAGGGCGGCTCCGCAGAGAGGGAGACGTATCAGAAATGGGCTAAACCATATAGTTAAAAACTTCAATAATTTTTAATTTCCATTACTTAAATTATTGGTTAAAATGAAATAATTCCTTAATTACAAACTGCTGTATCATTATTACCTTTTTCGCGTTAGGGTGAAATCCATTCAAGTTATATACATAGGAATGGGCGGCTTGTTATCACCGTGACGTTCAATGAAATTGATGTTTTAACTTGTTAAATATTATTTCTTTATCTGACATTCCGACTAATGATAATCCCTTTTTGAGTAACTTGTACATCACGTGTTCTGTTATCTTATCCTTCTCTAATATTATTATCATTTTTTCCTATTACGGGTAATTTCAATAGCCCAAAAAAAGTTATAACGATTATAGCATATGATGTGTGGTATAAGGTATATTGAATAAAATTGAGATTTATAGTATCTCGATTTCGATCTACTTAGGTTTGGCATTAATAATATTATTAAATCAAGTCTATGGTAATTTTGCGTATGGTCAATTTTTCGACAAATCAGACGCTAAAAGCAACATAACAAATTCTTCTAAATTCTCGCTAAATTCTACAACGTCGGAGAAGTCTAATGTTTCTGGATTAGTACTACTAGGTCAGAAATTAAACAATGCATCATTTGGTTATCGTGTTTTAGCAGGGCAAATTCAAAATATAGGAAATGATACTGCCAAATCTGTGGTAGTGAGATTAACTACTTACGATAAAGATAAGGGTGTTATAGGAACTGATTTTACCTATCCGCACCTTCGAAATCTTAAACCAAATCTTAAATCTACATTTAAGATGACATCCTCTATTGATAATTTCAAAGGTATGGAATATTACGAAATATCTTTAGAATGGAAGAAACCTGACGGCTCACAAGGATACGTACAAAATGCCAAAATCTATAAAAAGTAATACTACTAACACCAATGATTAATTTTATTCAAATTATATGCCTTTAATCCTAATCTTAATGCGTCTATTGAATAAATTTTATGTATCTTTTTTCCACATTCATTATATATTGGCAGCCCCCAGCACCGTTTGCCTAAACGCGAGGTAACTGGCGGGCTTGGCTTTTGGACCTTGGTTGATTCTTGTTCATCAACGAATTGACGTCCCTCTAGTTGCCTAGCAATAGGCTTTAAGTCTTGCGTACATACATAATTTTACTTAAATATACTTCAAAAAAAATAAGAATGGAAAGCGAAGATTACTTGTCGTTATTAGGTTTGTCGTGAGAATGAAATTTTTGTGGTTCAGGTCTATTTGAATTGAAGTTATCATTACTGTGTGTATCCTTAATGCATCTAACGAATCATCATAAGAAGTTTGTTATTGATATATGCAGTTTACTACATTCCTGTGATAGAAAATACTTTACACAATTAAATTCCATCTAATTAACGTGGAGAATGTTCTATTCATAAACTCAGATTTAATGTAGTTGACAAGAATATGTTCTTTTTTTAGTACTAGTTCTTACTCAATCTACTTATACCTTGTTTAGTATCACTTGACTACAA
>JBKPGB010000181.1:0-3482 GCA_046729135.1 Thermoproteota archaeon
GATCACGTTGCAAACCTCGATACTGTGATTGAAAGGGCATTAGAAACCATGAAATTACTAGAATCTGAAGAAGTACAAGAACTAGTGCAAGAAAAGTATGAAAGAAGAAAAAGAGAAAGGGCCGGACAAGAGCTAGCTTAAAAATTCTCAAATTTTTTATTTTTTCTATTCTAATAATATCATAACATATTCTACATAAAACACAATCAAGTATTGGTCTATCCTAAACATGTTAAAGCCTACCGTAAATTCAAATACTTCACAGTGTAGATTTTGTATCACTTTTGAATGAAGATTAAATCAGGTATAACCATAGTTTAATAATTAAAAAGTGCTGATGTTGTTGAAGCGAGGAAATTAGATTAAATGAGCTTACCTGCTTATATCGCCCGTATCTGGATCCATGCCCATACTTCTCATTCGTTCATAACTTTCAATGATTCTCTTCCTGATATTGGTGCCGATTGGAGTCACTAGACCTAATTCAGACAGTAATTTTGCATTTTCTCGTATATCATAATTGAGTTGAGATATCAATTTGGCATCCTGATTTTCGGTTGGTTTCTCTGTTTCGACGAAGAATTGTCTTAAACGGTCGTCTTGTACCTTATGCAGATCTTCTATTAGTTTTTTATGATGTTGGACAAAACCTACTTTAGTAAACCAGATTCCCCAAGTCTGGTATGAGACATCACTTGAGAGTTTAGAGCTTACTATCTGTCCAGCTCCGGTTATCTCTTCTCTAATTTTGGCACCATCTGGAGTGGTATCATTCTTGAGGTACTCTCCTACCTCATCTAATGCACTTTCTATAATTATTAATTCTTCTTCTGAAACTGGAATTTCATTAAGCATAGGCAATTTATTGTAGCTTTTAGAGATATTTTAGGCTTATGCGGTTATATCTTATTGTTACCAATCAGAATTGGAGTCATCCTCACAAAGACAACATGGGAAGTTACTTTTTTTAAGAGAAACATTTCATTTTTTGCATCAATATAATGTACAGTAATAATATAGTCTCTTCAACGGTAAGATTTAGGATGTTAAATAACCTTAAGATTTAAGATGTTAAATAATTTTACGTTAATTCGAATCTCAGAATACCATCATCATTCATTTCTTCCAATTTAGATCCTATAATCACTATTTCAGGAAATTTAATATCCATGTTTTATGGCAGATAACTAGAGTGAATTCCAACTGACTAAAACTAAACGCAAAGCGATGATTTTGAGTATTTTTATAGCTGGACTTGGCCAAATGTATGTTGGAAATTTTACTAGAGGCACTATTATCCTTATATCGGGAGTAGCTATACTTTTTTTTTCTCATTTAATTTTGAATGCTTTTGAATTAATTCCACCTTTTATATTCTATATATGGCAGATTTTTGATGCAGGCAGAGAGTATAATAAAAGACGATATTATGCTGTGCAAGGAAGTATAGCATGTATGGATTGTGATTGGAGTAACTCTAGTTCTTCAGAATATTGTACTAGATGTGGAAAGAGGATTCAGAAAGCTTGTACCAATTGTAATAGTCTCAACATAATAGGTGTTTTATTTTGTGGTAAATGTGGAAAAAATTTAAGTTCCTAGATTACAGAGTCGGTACTAGTGTCATCTATCCGTAATTGAATGCTAGATTCAGACATGCTGTATTTCAGCTAATTCAGAAGAAAAATTATCTAAAGTTCCTCCCATATTCCACATAAACTTTATGGCTGCATAGCATTTGTATTCATTCTTTGCAGTGAATGTACTACTCATCTAGGGATTCATGGTTTTCTTTCTAACCTGACTCCTTAATCTTAATGAGAGTTGAATCTTTGTCAAGTGTTTCCAATGTCATCTCAACAATACAATTGTTATATATAAGAAAATTCTAGTAGCAGTAATGAATTCAAAGTTATCTTTATCTGTGGCAGTCTTGTCCATTGCTTTCATCTTTGTGGTGTTTTTAGTTCCGTCTGCATTAATTGTTGTTGATGGAGAATCCGTAGTACCGAATATGCCAATTACAAAATCACCTGAAGATACCAAACCATTATTGAAAACTGTCCAGGATACAACGTTACCAATCGATACCAAGCCACCTATTGTATCCGTGCCGGAAGACATGATTGTGGAAGCAACCGGCCCTGAGGGCAGAATAGTAAGTTATGAGTCCACGGCAACAGACACTGTCGACGGAAATGTTGCTACAGTTTGCAATCCGAAATCAGGTTCCATGTTTGCTCTTGGTCAGACACGAGTGGAGTGTACGGCAAACGATAAGGCTGGTAACACTGGAAAGAATGAATTTATCGTTACTGTCAGAGATACCACTCCTCCCGAAACCATGCTAGGGGACGTAACCGTTGGTTGGTTGGGTTCAATAGCCGCTGGTGATACGACTCCATCTGTTGATATTAATTTTGACTTTAACGGTACCGACTTGGTAGGGATAAGCCACTATGAATGCCGATTAGACAATGGAGCGTGGAAGTCAGCGCATAGTTTGTCAGACATATCAGGTGAAAAAATTAACAACTGTACTTATACGGGCGTGCGTGATCCAGGCAGCCATAACTTTGAAGTGAGAGCTGTTGACACTTCTGGAAATAAGGATCCTAGTCCAGCTAGCTTTACGTGGAACATAGAATCACCAGTTAACGCGATCCAAGGATTGATCACCCAAGTAAACAGTATTTACCAGTCTCTCAACTTGGATCCTCCACTTCACCAAGCAAAAGAAGACTTATCCGACAAATCGATCTCCAATGATGGCAACTCATGTTATATGCTCGACTCATTTATGAATGAAATCAAAGTTCAGAATATGATCGGAAGTTTGAGTTTAACTGATCTTAATGATTTTGCTAAGACCACACTTGCAATCATGGACAATATCGGTTGTCCCCCACCAATTGCAAATGCGGGTTCACCTCAGAGTGTTGATGCGGGAGAAAAAGATGTGATGTTGGATGGAAGTGATTCTTTTTATGCTGATAATCCTACTAGTTTCAAATGGAAGCAAATTGGCGGAAGTCCTACAGTAGAGATCAGAAACTCCGGAAAGGTGAAGGCTTCTTTTGATGCTCCTACCTCTGATCAATTCAAAGATGCTGGAAGTAGTACTACGCTCACGTTTGAGTTGACCGTGGCGGGTGCCGGAGACCTAAAGTCAACCGCTATTACGGCGGTAAAAGTAAATGCAGTAATTACTCCACCGGTTCAACCTGCAGTAAATACTCCACCAGTCGCCAAATCACAAAGCGTTACCACTAATAGGGATACACCTGCATCAATAACTCTTGATGCTACTGATGAGGATGGTGATAGCTTGACCTACTCGTTAACATCTTCGCCCAAACAAGGATCACTGAGCTCCTTTGATAAAGATAGTGGATCAGTTGTTTACACGCCAAAAAGCGGCTATACAGGATCAGATAGTTTTACATTCACGGCAAATGATAAAAGTTCAACTAGTAATACTG
>JBKPGB010000182.1:0-2449 GCA_046729135.1 Thermoproteota archaeon
AGGTCAAAATGCGACTTCGGCACAAGCTCCAGCACAAAATGCCACTTCGGCACAAGCTCCTGTTCAAACAGCAGGCCCACCCGGAAAACCGCTGACAATACTTGCAGGAGCATCAGTACAAGGAAGTCCGGCTTATGATCCCGCTACTATGACTCTAAAGAAAGGTGACAAAATAACTGTGACCAACAAAGACACTTTACCACATACAGTTACAAGCGGAACAGGGCCAAGTGATCCAAATACTGGAAAACAATTTGATACAAGCATTATAGAGGCCGGAGCAACAGCAGACATTGAAACTACCAAGCTTAATCCAGGGCAATATCCATTCCATTGTACCGTTCATCCATACATGACTGGAAAACTTGTAGTACAGTGATTCACAGCCATGACAAATTTTATTACCAGTTCTAATAAATACGGCCAAAATGCTTTTATTGATATTATGCTTGAAGTAAATTCAAGTAGTATAGGGAGTAAGATAGAATGGTTCTAGAAGTCAAACAACCACGTCCAATGTGGGAGATTCTATTTTCCACCCATCATACTGATATTGGATTACTTTACATGATAACCTCAATTACGGCTCTTTTTATTGGAGGAGCGCTAGCACTTGCGATCCGTGCAGAACTATTCACTCCCGGTTTAACGCTTTTCTCGGATCCTACTTCATTTAACAGATTCTTTACAGTTCATGGTACAACGATGCTCTTTCTATGGGCTATTCCATTTGCTGCAGGTGTAGGAAATTACCTTATTCCTATAATGGTGAGGTACAAAGATATGGCATGGCCCAAATTAAACGCTGTTGCCTTTTGGATGATACCTGTAGGAGCTGCTCTTGTTTGGCTTGGATTCTCAGATACCGGATGGACAGCTTATCCGCCATACTCTATCATAAGAGCAGGTGGACCGGCTGCAGAGATGTGGATCTTTGGTCTAAAGATATTAGGAATATCCTCCATACTTGGTTCCATTAACTTTATTGTTACTATACTAAAGTGCAGACATCCAGATTTGGGTATAATGAAGATATCTCTTTTTGCATGGTCTATACTTTCCATTTCATTCATGACAATAGTTGCAGTTCCCACATTCGCGGCATCATTAATTATGCTTTATACGGATAGACTTGGAATATCAGGTTTCTTCAATCCTGCTATGGGTGGGGACCCAATTGCATATCAGCATCTGTTCTGGTTTACATTCCATCCAGAGGTGTACATATTCTTACTACCTGCTGTAGGCATGTTATACGAGATAATACCAAAGTTCTCTAGAAAACCCCTGTTCAGCTATCAATCTGGAGTTGCGGCTTTTGTGTTGCTTGCATTAATAAGCTTTGCATCCTGGGCTCACCACATGTTTGCAACCGGTATGAGCTTCACAGAGAAAACTGTATTTATGGTGGGAACGCTCGCTGCAGTCCCGGCTTCATCGATGCATGTCTTTAATTGGATTGCAACAATGTGGGGAGGCAGAATAAGGTTCCGAGCGCCGATGTTGTTTGGAGTTGGTGGAATTATGTTATTCTTTGCCTCTGGGGCTGGTGGAGTAGTAAACACGGCACTGCCACTAGATTTCATTACTCACGATAGTTACTGGGTAGTAGGTCACTTCCATCTTATACTGATGGGAACCGTCTCACTAACATTTACAGGATTCATTTACTATTTGTTCCCATTAATTACGGGAAGAATGTATAATGAAAAGGCCGCTCAGATCCACTTTATTTTGGCCTTTGTGGGTGTAATTTTTGTATTTATGACACAACATTTGTTAGGGTTGTATGGTATGCCCAGAAGAATCGCCGAATATGACGCTACAATACCATACTGGACCATAATGAACCAAATTGCCACGGTAGGAGCATGGGTAGCTGGACTGTCGTATGTCATCTTCTTGGTTAATTTGATAAAGTCTGCAGGGAGTGGTAAGGAAGCAGATATGAAAGATCCCTTCGAAATAGGAGAAGAATACTATGACTACGCCCGAAGAGAGCCCCATCACTAGAACTAGTCCTCAGAGGATGACCAAAGGCATCCTCATCGTAGCAATTACCCTTGCAATTGGAGGCGCTATTATAATTCCTTACTGGCAAACAATGATTCATAATGCACCAGCAGCTTCAACAATAAAACACGAGCCCCCAGAAACAGAGACTGGTACTCAAACTAGTATAGGCGGCAATATAGAAGCCGGGGCGAAAGCAGGAGTTGCAACTACTGGAAAACCTGGTCCTAGCGGTCCTGCTGCTACGACCGGTGCTCCGTCAGCTGGCACCACTAATGCTACAGCTGGTCCACCAGGAAAACCGCTGACAATACTTGCAGGAGCATCAGTACAAGGAAGTCCGGCTTTTGATCCAGCTACTATGACTGTAAAGAAAGGTGACAAAATAACAGTGACCAACAAAGACACTTTACCACATACAGTTACAAGCGGAACA
>JBKPGB010000183.1:0-1125 GCA_046729135.1 Thermoproteota archaeon
CCTCAGTTTTGCTCAGACTGTCTTTCACGCAATTCACGCGTTCAAGTTTGTAAATGCTGCCGATGAGGCACAGTATGCTAGATATCACTTGGAACCCGAGGCTGGCGAAGCCGGTCAGACGATTGAAGAACTGCAGAAGCAACCATCATCATATCTCTTTGAAGAATTAGAGGCACGGCTGCGTAAAGCTCCGGTGATTTTCAATCTCGTCCTGCAGCTTGCTAAAGACGACGATCCCACTGACGACCCTACCGCACCGTGGCCCGACGATCGTCCTCGCGTGACCATAGGGCGGCTCGAAATTATTCGAACAACTACAGTCGAAGAGATTGGCGATCCTGTTATGCTACACGATCCTACTCGGCTTACAGATGGTATTGAACCGTCTGATGACCCAGTCCTAGCTGTGCGTCGTGGCGTCTATGAAGTCTCAGTAGCCCATCGTACAGGTGGCTGGAAGGGCCGTCTGGCCGCTCTGGAACGAGCAGGTCCACCCTTTTTACTTTAGGAATAAGATATCAAGTTAGTCTTATTTAAGATATCAAAAAGAACAAAATTATCATTTAATCGGCTTTTCAGGTAAACTAGTTACTATCTTACGGAAACCTATCGACTGAAGGTTCTTCAGGTAATAATAGGAATTAAAACAAAGGGTTTAGGCATTTATCACCGGTGACGTTAAAGCCACTCTGGCTTCGAAGAACCACGTGGAACGAGTACGGTTCGAAATGAGCCGGGTGTTCGTGACATTACTACTTGTTCCGTAAAACCTTGATACAGACCTAAAGGTGTATCAGCTGTAAATAGGTCTGGGGGAACGTAAGTGTGTTCATCCGACGAGCCTGCGGTTGTTTCTGCGTATTTTTTGTCGAAAATGCCGAGTGAAAGTAACCACAGAGTAACTCCAGTAAGAGATACGACTACGCGGTAGCTTCCGCCCTCAATTGCACGTCTGCGAAGCGCTGACATGATACCAGCTGAAGCAAGCCAACCCACGATGTAGTCACATACAATGCGAATTGGAGGCAGTCGTGGATTGTCAGCCGTACCTTCTAATGCGAATACCCCAGTAACGGCTCCTGCAACCTCATCAAATCCTGTCCGATTTGACCATGGGCCGGTCTC
>JBKPGB010000184.1:0-25947 GCA_046729135.1 Thermoproteota archaeon
CATGCCTTCATCGAGAAAATGAGGAGACTACATACAAACGGGATCTTCAAAAAAGGATTGAACTATTAAATTGGACTTTAGAAAATATGAAGAATCCTAATGTCTATATTTGTGCCCTTATTGAATCTAAAATGAATGAAATTATCCTTGCAATAAATAAAACCTATTCTATATTGGAAGCCGATAAATTGCATAATGAACTTCGGATACTAGACTGGATATTATATCAGATTTGCGTTAATGAAAAATAGACTTATTCCAAAGATAACTTAGGTAAGGCAGGTTCTTAATTTAGTAGCAGAACTCTAAGTACTCATTTCGAGACAAATAGATACCGGCCGGTGGGAGTCTCTTATCATAATCCGTTAGTCCCACCGGTATTTACTAAATTTATCGGTATTTACTAAATTTATTTATATTGTTGGTCATATCACATCGACGCAAGTCAAGTCAATACTCATTTGGCCGGTGGGGCTGTACCCATTAGTCTTGTCGCTAGTCCCACCGGCATTAAACAAAATTATTTATATTTTGTCGGTCATATTCCTTCGGCGCAAATTTGGAAAATGATGGTCAAATGTATGCGATGCAGAAGGTTGTTACCTGAATCAGAGATGCATAAATTAATGAGATATCATGAAATCACTCCAGGAGCAGATTTTAAACAAATGCAGATGGAATTCAAGTATTATGTAGCGCACAATGTTGGAAAAAGATTCATGGGTTACATGTGTAATGATTGTTAGGTTAGAAAAGTAAAACGAATACCACATTGAAGAAACTTAGTGGGACCCATCTGAATTTACCATTTCGCCCCATCGGTTTAACCTTTTTATAATTTGTTGGATTATTATGAGGCAAGTGCCGCAAAGTAGTACGGATATTCATTCTGGCGGGCCTTTGTTGGGCCCGCTGGTGGTTGATTAAAGAATTAGTTTTTTCGTGTAGGTAAAACCTCCGCATTTCGGTCAACCGATATAAAGTTTAAAGTCCTAGATGTCTTTAATGAAAATTCAAGCACCGATCGCGGTAGCGACATTTGCTCTTTCATTGGTGATTGCATATCCAATGATGAGTTTAGCACAGCAATCAGGAAACCAGTCATCGTCTGAGTCACAGATTGAGATCCCAATGAATTTCACTCTAAAAGCAAAGGGTGGAGAGAAAGCAAAAGAAGGCCAAGAGAATAAGAGTATTTCAGTGGATGTAAACATTCAGCCGGGTGGAGGCGGTAGTCCCATGAAGGTACCAGTAACAGCAGAATTGCCAAATAATACCAAAATGCAGGATGTACAACTTTGTTCAAAGATGAAAGAAGGAAAGGAATCATGCCAGTCGTTAAAGGACTTCATGCCGAAAGAAAATAAATCGTCCAGCGAAACATCTGAAAAGTCAGAAAAAGGCCCTAGCGAGTCTAACGAAACATCTGAAGAATCAACAAATGCGTCCTAGCGATACTACTGACAACGGCTAAAAATATGCCAACGGAAATAACTAGGCAATTTACCTAGTTAAAATATTTTTTTTATAATTAATTTCATGTGTTTCTGCTCTTCTGGAGTGAATGTTATCTTCGTAATAGTTGGTTTAGGTTTCAATTAATAGTTGAATGCATCTTCCAGTAGTGTTGAAAGTTTCCTTATTTCATTAACTGGTTTTATTTGTTGTTTAGGTGCTACTGTCACAGGTTCTTTATTGGCTAGTCTTTCTGCTTCTTTCCATATGTCTCTTTTATTCTCTGTTTTAGGAAAAATATGATAACCGTTTGGATCCGTATAGAATCCATGCCGGCATTTATTAGAATTCATTTTCCTTTAGACATGCGCTTTCTGTTTCTTCTAACCTTTGTTTGTATTTTCTTAAGTTGTTTGTTTACCTTTGCCATTTCTATTTATCTACCTGTTGTTGCCTCGACCTTTTTGGTTGAATGATCATACGCTACTCTTGCGCCAGTTCTGTCTTTAATTTGCCCTGCTGATTTCTCCACAAAATAACTCTTGTTCTGCAACTCTCCTAATTCTTCCAATGATAATTCACTAAATATTTGCCATGTAAATGAACCGCCATGCGTACCTGAACGATCATTATTTGGACTTGAGTTCCTATATGACAAATGGCCACCTAATGATAAATTGGCTATATTGGTCCTGTTGCATTTTTAACTAAATTGTCCAAGAATTCTATTCTGTCTTCTTTTTTCTCTGGCAAAAATATGTAATGCTCAAAAGTCCTTCCAGTTGCCTTGTATTGTCCTCTTCTTTCACCTGTTTTAGGATCAAAAGGATTCGCTTGATCTGTATAAGTAAATACTAATTTTGGTTTCTTGAAATACCCTTCATAAAATTCTGCACCAAGATCATTACCATGTTTGTCCTGTCCATAATAGTAACCTGAATAATATAGTGCGTCTTTTACCTGTGGCCTACCATTCTTGTCGAATATTGTTACAGGTTGTCTAACCATGCTTTCTATAACCTTTCTAATTCCCTGTGTTGGATCCACTAACCTGTCAAATTCCTTTAATTTTGCAATTTGTACAAAATCATCTTGTGGATAATCCTGACTTTCTGGCTCTAACCCTTTCTTTCTGAATTCTGTTCTATATGCTTCTAAAGTACGCTCATTAATTTCAATATTGTTTGTTTTGCCTGCTATTCTTTTTAATTCAAGTTGTTCTTGCTCACGTTCAAGTTCATTTAATTGTCTAACTGACATAGTTTACTTTACTTCGTCAACTATTTTAAAATAATTCAAAATGAAAACCTATACACAGGAAGATATTGACGAACAATATGAAGATGAAATAGAAGATGTAAATTGCCCCCATTGCCTGGAAAGGGGTTATAAAGTTCGTTTAGGTGGGAGGATATTAGAACCTAATGAACCAAGACCAGCAGATTATGAAAATTGGCTTCAATGTCCTACTTGTCTGTGGATCTGCCCAATATTTGAACTACCAAAAGAAGAGGAAATAAAAGACACAATGGAAACAATAGAATCACCTTTTGAACAAGGAAAATTTATTTTAGAAAGTGTAAAGAAAAGAGGTAGTGCCGTAGGTAAGAAACAATCATTAAAAAAACGGAAAAATAAAATAAAATTAGATTCTGACTCTGAAATAGACTCTTTACTTCGCGCATATGGCGATGATAGAGTAAAGGTACATAAATAAGAAAAAAGAAAGTAAGGTAAGTCTTAGGTTTTAGTGTTGACAATCTACTAAAGAATAAGCATGGTAGTATAAAGCTCTATACTATGGTAACAATACAATAATTGATGGTAGTAGTGGATGGGTGGCCGAAAGACAACAATGAGTACAGCCACCCACCCGTAGGAATTTAGGCTATTTCTCTCTTTGCTAATAATTACTGAAAGTGAAATTTAAATATATTTTAAATAAAGTTAGCCATGTTGTTGCCAGCAATGTCAGACTCGAGAAAAGAAATCTGTCTTTGTCCCTAACTTGTTTGTTAGTTCATCCGTTCTTATTATCAAATGTCCGACTTAAGACAATTAAATAATTCCTTAATTTCAAACTACTGTATATTATTACACTCTTTTGCCGTCAGTGGTGTAATGCCTTCAAAACTCTTCTAATAAAATGAGAAGGGGCTGGTTCCAACACCCTGAAGTTGTTTATTCTAAGTAAAATTATAGGCCTTTAATCCTAACCTTAATGCGTCAATTGAATAAATCTTATGTATTATTTCTCCAAATTCATTAAATATTGGCAGCCCCCAGCACCGTTTGCCTTAACGCGCGCGGTAACTAGGGGCTTTGGCTTCCTGGCCTTGGTTGATTCTTGTTCATCAAAGAATTGACGTCCCTCTAGTTGCCTTGCGATAGGTTTTAAGTCTTACGTTGCAAATGTTGCAAATTTTACTTTTTTATTGAAAATTATATGCTTTTAGACTTAATCTTAATAACACCTGTTTATCGTTAACTTAATTTAATTTAATACTAGACTAGATTAGGCGGCGAAAACAGCAAACGCCACCTAACCCAAGTCTATGTCGAACACAATAATAATTAGTTGATGATATATTTTAATCTACTTTAATTCTCTAAATTTCAAACATGATAACTATACACAACTAAATTCTATCTAATTAATATGAATAAAGTTCTATTCATAAACTCAGATTTAATGTAGTAGACAAGAGTATGTTCTTTTTTTAGTAATTGTTCTTCGCCAATTTACTTATACTTTATTTAGTATCACTTTACTACAACAAATGTCGAATACAAAATACGTGTTAATGTTTGTAGTACTGTCTGCAGCAGTGTTGACAGGACTAACAGCAATAGGTATGTCACTGGGACAAACAGCATTCGCCAACGAGGACGAGAACCAGAAGATAGATCAGGAAAATAACTGTAAGATAGAGATTGAAAATGAGCACGGCGACAACAATCAACAAAATGATAATGACAATCACCTAACTTACCAAAACCTCGCTCAAAATGCTAAGGGCGATGCATCCGTTAATGGAAATCCATTCAGCGGTGTGAATTAAAGACAGCAAATACATAACAGGTAACGATGTGTGACCTCCCCAATACTTTTTTTATTTTTATTAATATTTTAATTTATTTGAAATTATAGGCCTTCAATGCTAATCGTAGTCCATCAAGTAAATCATCATAACTTGTTTGTTATCAGACAGTAAAGTGTTCACAGTTAGTAGCAACATCATGATCTACATCTTGATTGATCAATGCGGTGTCGTCGCCGGGACCACAATCAATAATGTCTTTCTGTCCGTCTGATTCTGTTGCACCGGTTTCCTTCCCACTATAAATGAGATCGTCACCAGCCCCTCCTGTTATCTTGTCGGCTCCAAATGAAAAACCAGATTCACAAAATGACTGACTTGAACTCACATCTGGTAAAATAACGTCATTGCCATCTCCACCTGCAATTTTGTCATCTCCGGCCCCTCCACAAATAACGTCTTTGCCTGCGAGTCCCGAGATTTTATCATCTCCGCTCTTTCCATTGATTTTGTTATCTTGGTCGTCTCCCTGGATTTTATCGTCGCTGTTAGTTCCGTTACATGGATTTGTACCATTGCATACTATGTCTGTTGCTGCTTTTCCCCACACTAAATTGGTGTTTGACAAAAATGTTCCTGCAGTAGTTAAAGTAACTGCTAATATTGCTATTATCAACAAAGAATTTTTACTGTACATATTTCACAGAAAGTGTGGTACTATTTAACTTTAACGAGGATATCTGACATTTATTGAAAATTATAACCTTTCAGTGCTAATCTTAATGCGTCTAACAAATCATCATAACTAGTTTGTTTCTTATCTAAATCTAATTCAGTAGCGTAAGCAGTCCTTAAACTGGTAAGTAGTTCAGTATATTTTTCAGGTATTGCTAAATATCCTTTTGTTACTACTGCATGTAAATTGCTTAACATGTTTTTGTGTTCTGAATTAAAACTGATTGGCCGGATCTTGACATTGCTATTACTGCCAAAGTCTTTTATTTGCTCCCAATATAGATTCTCTCCAAATTTAATTTTAAGAAGGTTTACCATTGCAGCGTTAGAACCATCAATAAAGAAAGCAGTGTTCATGTAGCCATACTTTTTGTAAATGTCCCAGCATAACTCTACTATCTTGTTAGGATCTCCTTTGTCTATTAAATCACAGTCTATAACTCTAATGATGTGTTCGCCATTATTTTTAATGTGCTCTAATTCTACAATGCCCGTCGAACTACTCGAGAAACCAGGATCAATTCCAACACTCTTTAATGTGTAAAGGGAAATTGGTATCTTGTCAGTACTAAATTCCTCAGAAAGACCCATGCATGTTTGAACCTGTGAAGTACTAAAGACATTGCCAACACGACCCAAATACATGCCTTGATATTCTCTAGGGAATTCAGGTTCCTGCATTTTCTTTTTAATTTCTTCAATTGTGGGTATTCTAATGTCTGCGCTATGTCTTTCAGCAGGGACACCCTTACCTATCCTTTTCCAGTTTATTTCAATGTCATTCATAGACAAGAAAAGTTTGATTGCCTTGATGTAATTGTGAAGGGTTCCTTCAGCAATCTCTTTATTTTCAATTCTTTGCTTTTGGAAATTTATAAATTTGATTATATATGATTGCAGCAGGTTAAGATTATCTTTGCTAAACTCGTAAAGTTTGGCGCACTTTTCTGGAATGTCGCCTTGAAGTCCCATGAATGACATGAATATATCTAATCTGTGTGGATATTGTCTTTTTGTTTCCTTTACTCTTAATGCATAAACGAAGTTATCATATGCTGATAAGACACTTTCTTGTTCTATTTCATCCACTTCCTAAATCACTATATTTGTAATCCATTCATGAATAAAAAGCATGTATTTCATAGTGGACCGAGTGGGATTCGAACCCACGACCTCAGCAATGCCAATGCCGTATCCTACCGGACTAGACGATCGGCCCATGTTTTCGACTCAGATCTAGACATTAATATCTTTAGGTTAATTATGTTTTTATGATTAGGATCAACATCATTATGAAATTGAGTTTTAGAATTTGTTTATGTTAAAATCTAAGATATTGGTTCGATAAAAATTATAATTAGCTTTGGTACTAAGCAAAAGAGGTAGAATTTTCCTGGAAACCTCTATTGGTGCTGTTATAAGATACAATCCATCGATTTCTATTAAAGAACCTGAATTCCTAATACTAAAGAATAGAAGAGGTTCATGGGGTTTTCCACAGGGGCATAAAGAACATGGAGAATCAGAGCTTGAAACATTGAAAAGAGAGGTAAGGGAAGAGACTGGAATACAATTTCTCGATATAATGTCATTTATTGGAACAATAAGATATTC
Organism: Thermoproteota archaeon; assembly: GCA_046729135.1. Classification (GTDB taxonomy): domain Archaea; phylum Thermoproteota; class Nitrososphaeria; order Nitrososphaerales; family Nitrososphaeraceae; genus TA-21. The sequence goes on from JBKPGB010000184.1 coordinate 6,846, forward strand.
TTATATGAAATTAAATGGGATAAGGTCCCATAAGGAAGTCAAATTCTATTTTGCCACGACTCCTACCAGAGAAATAGTAATTTCTTATGAACATGCATCTTACAAGTGGGTTTCGTTTCTACACGCACTTAATGTTTTGGCACATAGACAGCTAAAATCAATTTTGATAAAGGGTCATAGAAGTGGGTTGTATTAAATAATCATCATTGGTAACAGTATAGTAATAGATTTATACCCAAATACGTAAACGAACTTGAGGATCAGAAAAGATGTCATCTGGTAGGCGTGTAGTATTAACAGCAGACCGTAGCCTTATGACGAATTATCGAGGTAATTTTCTTTATGGTTTTATTGCTTGTGGTCCATATGAACTAGTACCAGAATTTGTATTTGACAAGTTATTTTGTCCCAGCGTTGAAACCGATAAAAGTACAGGTGAAGTAAAGGTTGCCCAATGCGGTCTTCGCAGAGTTGAAAGTGCATTATTAAAGGAATACCAACGAGATGAAATTGTAATTTCTCATCCAGAAATGCTGGCAAAGTCAATAGGGCCTGACACCACTGTGGTGGGAGTTAATGTCATGGATCCGTTGGGTATGGCACCAGTAACTACAACTATGTCGCCTGAGAAACTATCATATGTTGCCATGAAATTTAAGAAAATGTGTGCTTCTATTATTCAATTGAAAAAGAAATATGGCTTTAAAGTTGTAGTTGGTGGAAATGGTTCATGGGAACTTGCTAAACCTGATAGGATGAAAATACATGGGATCGACACAGTTGTAATTGGAGAAGCTGATGAACTTGCATTGGATCTTTTTCACGATCTTGAATCTGGTGATGCACCGGAGCTTCTGCATACGTTTGTAAGAAATATTGAAAACATTCCGCCAATTCAAGGTCCTACTGTAAACTCCTTGGTGGAGGCAATGAGAGGATGTGGGAGAGGTTGTGACTTTTGCGACGTAAATAAACGATCAAAAAAAGATATTCCGTTGGAAAGATTACAGGCTGAGGCGAGGATAAACTTAGATTATGGTTTTGATTCTATATGGCTGCAATCTGATGAAATGTTACTCTATGGTTGTGATAATAAGGATTTTATTCCAAACGCAGATGCTATAACTGATCTTTGGAAGGGCTTAAAGTTAACAGGTGCAAATTTTATAGGTACCACCCATATGACGCTGTCTGCAGTAGCCTCTTCGCCAGATCTAATAAGAGATCTCTCCAAAATAAATGACATGGATTCAAGTGGACGATGGCTGGCTACAAACCTTGGTGTTGAAACTGTTGCACCACGAATGGTTAGAAAACATCTTGGAGTGAAGACAAAGCCCTATCAGCCTGACGAATGGGGTAAAGTTGTTAGAGAAGGTTGCAGAATTTTAAATGAAAATCATTGGTTCCCTGCCTTGACATTAATTATTGGCTGGCCTGACGAAACTCCTGACGAAACACAACACACAATAGATTTGATAGAAGACTTTAGACGTATGAAAATGAGCGGTCTTGTAGCCCCCCTTTTATACCAAGATTTTTCAGAGAGGAACTCTATGCATTTTGGGAATTTGAACGAATCACAATTTACCCTATTTTGGAAATGTTGGCAATTTAACTTGAAAGTGATAAATGACATAATCCCAATAATTATTCGAAATAAGACATATGGCCCTGCAATGAAAGTCTTTATGGCATTCTTGATAAAGGCAGGGACATGGGCAATTATGAGATACTTGAAGGGTTTGTCAAAACAATTGTTTAATGGCCAAATACCAGAAGATATCGTCGAGAAATATTCTAGAAGTAGATCTGTATCTGAATCTTTATCTCCAAAATTATAGGATTAAATATATTGAATATCCTTATTTCTTGCCAAGACTTTCAATTTCTTTAATAGCACTATCGGCGATTGTTGCAATCTTGGGTTTCAGTATGATGAAATAATTCTTATCAGCTCTTTCGACCGATGAAACGGTTTTGTATTTCTTGGTTGAAATATCAAATTCTACCAATCCTGGGTCCATATTTCCCTTTGCATAAACCATCATTAGTATGTCTCCAGAAACAGGAGTCAGTGGTAGAATTGAAAATACGTATCCTTTGTATGAACTGGCAGGAAGTACTTGCTTCATATATGGCGCAACGGACACTAGATATAGGAAAAATTCTTCAATAGTGGAAAATTCTTCATACTCGAATTTCATATCTATTAATGCTCACCTTTATCCTTGATATAAGGTTAAGGTTTGAATAGGAACGTAAGGCTATGCTTTTCAGAATCTATCCATAAGATTCAAACTTAACAGCATAGCTTCCGTCTTTTTTCTTGTTTCTTTCTGTTACAAATCCCTTTGGTATTAGAAAATCCAATGCACCATCAACTGTTCCTTGCCACCCACAAACATAAAAGATAGTATTATCAGGTGTAATTGACTCTCCGACAAGCTCTTCAAGAGGGGACTTGTCTGTTCCTAATTTTGGACGTAAAAATGATTCGACTCTTCCTTTCTGTCCGTTCCAACTCCTGTTGAACCATTCCTGAGGTCTGCTTATACTGGCACGATACCTGAAGTTCCACTTGTCTTTTCCCTGATCCAAACTTTCATTTTCAAGCTCGACTAAGAGCTCCCTATAACTGAGCTCATCCACGTAACTAGCACCATGTAATACAACAATCTCCCGGTGGCTGCCTATAGCCTTTAGATGAAGTGCATAGGAAATAAATGGCGCAAGTCCAGTTCCTCCCCCTATAAGGACCATTCTTCTGGTATCAGGAGTACCATCATGTTTCTTATCATCTATAGTAAAGGCCCCTGTTGGTTTTACCCATAATATTTCATCAAGTTCTCTTCTATTGAACAATTCAGTAGTTAAACGTCCTGGCACTGGCTTTTTTACCCATCTGACTAGCAACTCAAATACTTGTTTTTGTTCTGGAGGTGAAGCTATCGAATAGGCCCTTCTTATTATTTTTCCTTCAGACGGCACATGTAGCCCTATGGTTAAGAATTGGCCAGCTTTGAAATCAGGGACTTTATCTTCGGATGGTTTTATTCTGAATATGATCAAATCTTCCTTTAATACACGTAGATACGATATTATGCCCTTATTGTCTACCACCATACAACTCTGAACTTGAGCCGACAAATAAATACATTATTAATTTAATGTCTGGATATCTATTTCACCTTAAAAAAGTGCCATTCTAGTTCAAAACTAATGATGTTAATATATTTCTCAATATTAATATGAATTATTAAATGTTCAAATTACACAATTTTCCAGAAAATGATTCAAAAAGTGTAGATGATCTTGAAAAAATGATTAATGAAAATAGTTCAGAGCATCAATTATTACTTAAATCCTTTAAAGAATCAATGAATCTCTTTGCGACAGAGCGTTCTATGGATACTTGTTTACAATCTCTTAATATTTCAATTCAGCTAGCTAGTACAAGATCTACTTTAATGGAATTATACAAGAGTTACTGCCATATTTTGGAAAAAGAAGTAATCCGCTTAAGGAAGATTTGTGATGACAATAACCAGTAACTTAATGTTTATGCAAAAGTAATTCGATTTCTAATAGTGCCTAAATTCTCAATTGTTATTTCTACAACATCTCCGCTCTTCAGATACTTTGGTTCCTTCATCGACATTGCAACCCCCGCTGGAGTCCCGGTAGATATAATGTCCCCAGCTTCTAATGTCATTACTTTACTAAGACTAGAAATTATTTTTTCAATTGAAATTACCATCTTGCTACTGGAAGAATTTTGTCTTATTTCGCCGTTCACCTTTGTAACAATTTGTAGATTTTGAGGATCGTCGATTTCGTCTTTGGTTGTTATCCAAGGTCCGCAGGGAGCAAATGTATCAATACTCTTCCCTCTGGTAAACTGTTTATCCTTAAATTGTATATCTCTAGCTGAAACGTCATGCAGGATAGTATATCCAAATATGCAGTCAGAGGCATTTTCGGGCTCAATATCTTTAGTATTCTTTCCAATAATAACCGCCAATTCTGCTTCATAATCAAGGCGTTCTACAAAATATGGACAGACGACATCATTAAATGGATGATTCAGCGTTGTTCGTGGTTTAATAAAAATAACTGGTTCATTCGAAGGAGTAAGTCCTGCATCCCTTGCATGATCATAATAGTTAAATGCTAAACATATTATTTTTGACGGATCCGGAATAGGAGCCAATAGATCAGTATTGTTAATTTTGTTACTAAAATCAATATCGTTAAGATACTTCTTCACTTCGTCAATCCATCCTCTAACAATGAATTCCTTAATTGTCTGGGGAATTGGAACACCAGTCTGTTCTTGAAAATCTAATTTTGTGATTATACTTTTACCATCTGGAGATATTATTCCATATGTTTCTCCCACTTCTTCTATTTTGATCCTTCCTATTTTCATTTTGTCTACCTATGTGTAAAAATTGCAGAAGATCTCTTTTCCTCAGTTATGCAAAAACCAAATCTAATAAATTGTATAGGAGTATGGGACTTTAATTGCAATACCGAAGCCTCTGCATATCCTTCAATACTTTCTAAACTATTGGGGTTGAATTTGTCATTTAGATACAGCTCTTTTGGGATTAGGATATTGTATCTTGTCATATTCTTATCTGATACCCACTGAATTTTTTTCATATCCCGAACTATGTCGTTGTTAAGATAAGAAGCAGTAATTGCTCTATTATTTTCTAAATCTATTTCTTTTATTTTTATATTATACAGTTCCATAAGTCTAACTTCTTCCTCTTCTGCTAGAAGTATGGCGTCATCACGGCAGATGTAAAATACAGTAGAAACTGCAACTTCCCTTGTTCCAAGATCGTTAGTTGGATGATTTTTCAATGTGACCTTGATATTTTTGCCATCATCTACAGTTAACATAATGGGATCCTTCACAAAAAATAATCGAATAGCTATGGGATCAATTATTTTCCTGTTCATCGATTCCAATGCCTTAAAAGGGGGTTTTGTTTCTGCCAAAGTTAGGCCAAGGCTCAATACAAAGTTTCTAATAGCATTAGGATCAAATCCCCTTCTGCGCATTGCCGACAGAGTAAGTAGACGAGGATCATCCCAACCTGTAATTAGACCATCATCTAACAATTGCTTAATTTTTCTTTTTGAAACTGGCATGTTGTCAAATTCTAATCTAGAAAATTCAACAACTATTGGTTTCCTTAACTCCAATCTGTCTAGAATGTTTAAGTATAATGTATTGCGCAATTCATATTCCTTAGTTCTTAACGCATGAGTAACTCCATCCAAGCTATCCTCAACGGGTGCGGCAAAATCATACGTAGGCCATAGTTGCACTTTGTCACCCAAAAGGGGATGTGGGACTTCTATGATTCTAAAGAGTGTTGGATCTCTCATAACTGTATTTTTATCCTGCATATTTCCTACGAATCTTATTATGGCTTCGTTCTGATGATAGGTTCCGTCAAATATTTTATCCAATCTTTCTAGATTAGAGTCTAAATTATCAATATTCAGTCTGCACGGACATTCAACTTGTTGCATTCTCAACCTGCGAATTTCGTTACTATCACAAGTACACACATATGCATCTCCATTTCTTGTCAATTTTTTTCCATAGTCATGTAAAACAAGTATATCATCAGATGTATTTTTTATTATATCAGGTTTAACTCCTAACCATTCTAGATCATCCTTTATAGCTTCATAATACTCTAATTTTTCGTTCATCGGATTAGTATCATCAAAACGTAGAATCAATTTTCCATTATACATCTTGGCATATTCCTCATCTATAATGACTGCTTTCGCATGACCTATATGAGGATAACCATTAGGTTCTGGAGGAAACCTAGTGACTACTTCAGTAGCTGTCATTTGAAGTTTGGGCAATGTATGTGAATCAATTTGATCGTGTCTAGATTTAGAATCAAAATCCTTGTCAATAGAATATATATTTTGTAGATATTTTTTCTGTTGCTCTAATTCTAACTTATTTACAGAATCTACAACGGTTCTGATTTCTTCTATAAGGGTCTTTAATTCATTTTTTAATTCGGGTTTCAAGCTGAGTATCCGGGAGAGAACAATATTTACGTTTGTACTTCCAGAATGCTCAGATGCATTTTTAAGTGCTATGGCGTTAACTAATCTATGAATTTCTTCGTTACTGTTCACAAGACTACAGACTCCTTTCGACTATAAACTTTGCAGAAGATACAAGAGCATTTTTTGCACTTGTTTCATTATAACTTTTTATGGATTCAAAAGCTTTAATCATATTATCATGAGCTGTTCTTCTTACTTCTTCTTCTATATTGAGCGAAGATATTGCATAAACTGCATCTTCAACATAGTCACGATTCGCTCCCTTGAATCCAAAAACCTTCATAATCTTTTCTCTTTTATTTGTATCTGCATGTTCTAGTGCTAATAATATCGGATAGGTTTTTTTACCCTCTCTTATATCATTTCCAACTGCTTTTCCCGTGAGTTTCGGATCACCTGTTACCCCTATCAAATCATCTATTAACTGAAAGGCGATTCCAGTGAATCGTCCAAATTTAGAAAGATTGTCTACGCTACCAACAAGTGGCTCTGCAGAGCAGAGAACACCCAGAGCACAAGAAACCTCAAAGAGAGACGCGGTTTTTTTCCGTATCATTTCCAGGTATTCATCTATAGTTGGAATCTTATTACTAGATGCCATTTGAATGTCGAGTCCTTGACCTTCACAGACATGGACACATGCTGTAGACAGAATCCTGTTCATTTCAGCTATGATGGTATCATCATGGCCCATCTTTTTACCATGTAAAGACAGTACTTGGAATGCCTTAGAAAACAAAATATCTCCTGCTATGAGAGCAATTGGTAACCCGTATTTTTTGTGGACTGTAGAGATCCCGTGACGAATATCATCATTATCCATTATATCATCATGAATAAGAGAAAAATTATGAATTAGCTCAACTGCAGCTGCTGCTGGTAATGCTTTTTCTTCTTTGCCGGCAAACATTTCACAACTCTTTATCACCAAGAATGGCCTGAGCTTCTTTCCTCCACTAGCCAAATATGTACTGGCTGCATCATACAACCTGAATGGCTGTCCGTCAAGAACAGATAAAGCAAATTTTCTTACCCGTGATACAACATCGTTTAGATCGTCTTTCAAATTATCCATTTTTTTACCTTTGCTAATTCTCCAGTAATTATGAATCTGGATTTGGCTAATTCAGCTATATTTTTACAGCCAACAAGAAACATTGTGCCTTTTAATTCAGTTAATGTCCTATTAGTAAATTCGCACAAGCTTTCTAAAGATTTTGATGCGTGTTTAAGGAAAGGAAAGGCAACTCCACACATATCCGCTCCTAGTGCGATGCATTTTGCAATTTCCAAGCCATTTCGAATTCCACCTGAAGCGATAACTGGTAACTTTACTGATTTTCTTACTTCCATCAAACTTAATGCTGTTGGGATACCCCAATCCCAGAACAATTCCCCCAAATTTATCTTATTAGTATCATGCGCTGTTTCTGCCCTTATTTTTTCTACACCAGCCCAGCTGGTTCCACCGGAACCCGCAATATTAATAGCTGAGACCCCAGCAGACTCTAACTTTCTAGCAACCTCCATTGAAATACCTGCTCCCACCTCTTTCACTATTATCGGAATATCAAAATTTTCACAAATACCTTTGATTTTTGATAAAACTCCTTTGTATTTTGGTTCTCCTTCTGGTTGAATTAGTTCTTGTAGAGGATTCAAGTGAACAACAAGTGCATTTGCTTCAATCATGTCAATCATATTCTTTATATCCTGAATCTTCAATCCTCTAGAAAGCTGTGCTCCGCCAATATTCGCAACAAGAAATGCAGTTGGCGCATTAGATCTTGCTATTGAATATGTTTCCGAAAGTTCGCTGCTCAAAAGTCCAGCCCTCTGACTTCCAAGCCCCATACCTAGACCAAATTTTTCCGCAGCAAGGGAAAGTCTTGAATTTATTTTCGTAGCTTCTGGGGTTCCTCCAGTCATAGAATCAATAATAATCGGTGCATTGAATTTATGATTTAGAAATTTTTGGGTAATATCAATCCCATCGTAATCAATTTCTGGCAAAGCGTTATGAATTAATTTGACATATTCTAAATACGTTGATGATTCTTTTGCTTGAACGTTCTTAGTTAAAGGAATAATTATCCCTTCTTTTTTTCGTTGTTTTATAACATCAATATCTGAAGGAGAGTCAGATTCATCAGGCATTTCCGGTACTGGACCTTTTTCCCTTTATTACTGTACCTTCTGTTTTCTTGTTTCCTATTATTTTCAAGAGTCTCTCGGGCTTGAATCCGTTTACAAAATGTACATCCATTCCAGCAAGTGAAATCTTGAATGCTTCGCGAACTTTTCTTTTCATACCACCTGTTATATCAAAATTCACCTCTGAAAATTTAATTAGTGCTCTATCTTCGATTGTTTGTATCACATCCTTGGTTTGAATATTTTTGTATATCCCATCTACGTTGATTGCAAATATTACCTTTTTAGGTCTTAAGACAGAGGAAATCATAGTCATCAATTCATCACCAGACAGTATCGAGTATTTATGATATGTTCTATATACAATGTCCCCATATGTTATAGGTATAATCTTGTCTTTAGTCATAGATGCCAACTGAAAAATTTTCTTCATGAAAGGTTTATTGCCTAAAATAAGTGAAAAGGGTTGAACGCTGTATGGATTCATTTTTAATTTTAACATTGATTTGACCAATATGTGATTCAATGAGATCATTGATTCATGAACGACGGCTATACCTTCTGAAGAATAGCGCTCAGGTTTGGAGTGCAAATCATACTTTATTGACCAGTAATGACCAAAAGATCCACCACCGTGAACAAGCATGATTGGAACTTTTACAGATAGGAGTGACTTAATGATTCGATCTATCGCTGCCTTGTTGATAGTCATGGGTCTTTCTTTGTGGGTAACAACAGAGCCCCCTAGCTTAATTAGAACAATATCTTGCTGCATTAGGGTAGGTTTTCTTTAGAAAATTTAAATTTTGATAATTTACCTATACTAACCAAATGCTACCCCATTATGATCAAATTCAACTAACATCCATTTTCCCGGACCTCTACTAATTCTAGTTGATATTTCCTTGCTTCTATCAGTCGGTATAAGTGCAATGATTGCTCCTCCTCTACCTGCACCTGTCAATTTAGCTCCTAAAGCTCCGTCATCCAGACATCTTTTAATCAATTTTTCGATCATTGGGTGCGATACACCTAGGGCTGATAATAGTTTATGATTTTCTGTAAGCAAATTTCCAAGTTCCACTTCATTGCCTTCAAGCATAGAATTCATCGCTTTCTTGCAAATTATTTGAGCTTTTGAGGAAAGATCCTTGAAAAAAGTAATTTTTTTTTCCCTAAACTGTTTAACCTGCGAGACCACTTTTCCTGTTGAACGCTTTACTCCAGTATTGCCAATTAGAAGTGTAAAGTTCTTTTTTGTTTTTATGTTGCTAAATCCTTTGTCTGGTTCATAATTTACTATTCCACCAAAAGTAGACACATAACAATCGACTCCTGAAGAGTCCGTATGTATATTTTTCTCCATAATCTTTGCAGTCTCATAAATCTGGTTCTTGTCGTGGTCTGAAAACAACGAATAAAGCGCGGCAACTGTCGCGACACATGATGCTGCTGATGATCCCAGACCTTCTCCATAAGGGATTTGAGACTGAATATCCAAATTAATTCCAACATTAAGATTATCTTTTTCGGATAAAACGTGTTTTACGCACTTATAGATTGGATACAGAAATGACAAACTATTGTGATGGGCCTTTACACTCTCTTCGTTACTTTCTGTTGGTACGCTTAGTGATTTTTCTCCAGATTTGATATTAATACGCAACTTGTCATTAACTTGTACATGAACTTGAATTCGTTTATTTATTGCTGCCACAATTGCAGGGTTTTTGTAGACTACAAAATGTTCTCCAAAGAGTATTACCTTTGCAGGAGCTGATGACACAGCTTTACTGTATTGGTTATTCATACAAATAATATTGAAGAATAACCGACTACTGAGTTTTTATCTCCTGCTACGTCTCCACTTGTTGCATATTTCAATAACTTGCCTTTTGTGGCTCCCATTCTTTTTGATATTTCCATAACGGTAGCAATGGCTCCATAGCCGCATGCTGTAACATTAAATGAAAACAATATCGAGTAAAATTTTTCTATATCCAGTGAGAGAATTGCAGAAATCAGGAGATTATCTTTTTCATGAGCTTGACTATTTGGTTCATAATGTGTTAGATCAGAAGAGGCTATCGAAATCAAATTTCTTTTTTTTACTGATTCGTATATCCCGTCTCCAAGTTTTATGCTTGTGTTCTTGCCTTGGTTGATTAAAATTATAGGTACTATTTTGAATTCTTCTCTTATGTATTGAAGGAACGGGAGTTGAACTTCAATACAATGATCTTTGGAGTGCGCTAATTCATCATAGTTAATCAGTCTACAATTTTGGTATATATCTTGAGCCAATTCTGAATCAATTTCTATTTTTCCTACAGGGGTCTTCCAAGAACCCGTATTCATTATTGCTACATCACTACCCAAGCCGTAATGATTTGGACCGAGTATTATTGCAGAATCAAATTTGGATGATGATAATTGGTAATATCCATTTGCAGCTACTGCTCCAGAGTACATGTAACCAGCATGAGGAGAGACCATTCCGTATATCCTCTCTTTAATATTTGACGGTGGTAAGTTTCCTGGACCAAAATTTGTATCTTTAAATAATGATTCTAGATTTACGTTGAGTTCATTACGGCTTTTTGGATAGAATATTCCGGAGACGGCAGGTTCTCTTACGTATGAATTCAAGATATCTCTTCGACCAATTTGGTCTCAAAGTCGTCGATTGATATCTTCATTTCATTATCAGATTTTATCTTTCCCTGTTTCTTCAGCACCTCCCTAGTAAGTAACCAATATACAGTCGCAAGTGCTTTTCTTCCTCTATTATTTGCAGGAATGACCAAATCTACATTAGAGGTAACGTTATCGCTATTTGCAATAGCAACAACTGGAACACCAGCCCTTGTTGCTTCCAACACAGCTTGGAAATCGGCCTGAGGATCTGTGACAATAACTACTTGCGGTTCCATGTAACTTGACAAAGACGGGTTGGTAAAAGTTCCGGGCATAAAACGCCCTATGATTCCAGAAGCACCAGTTGCCTCACAAAACTTCTGGACAGGAGTTTTACCATATTCTCTTGCAGACGTGACTATGATTTTGGAGATATCTGATCTCCCAATAAACTTCGCAGCAACATCAATTCTGGTAAGTGTTTTACTAATATCTAAAATATAAAGGCCTTCTGGATTTGCACGAACAATAAACGGTGACATAAATTTTGTCTTTACAGGAGTGCCTACGCGTATTCCTGTTGAAAGTATCATTTTCTCTAAATTATCACTTTCAATTTCCCCGACTTCCTCTCCAGTCTCGATGTATGCGTGACTAGGAGTTTCTTCAGATGCATGATTCTCAGCTTCACTCTGAGAATCGTCAGTGTTTTCTTCTTGGTTTGCACTTGCCATTTTAGTTGAAAGACAAATCAATCATGCCTTTTATTAAATCATACTCTGAAAGTCTTAAAAGTTCGTTCAATTTGGATACTCTCTCGCCTCCAACAACTCCAGTCTTGATCATTTTTGAAGATGTTGATAATGCTATGTGAGATATATGTGCATCAACAGATTCCCCAGATCTGTGCGAAGTTATTATTTTAATATTATTTTTTGTACATTTATCTGCGAAATCCAAAGCATTGTATAAAGTACCTGCTTGATTAACTTTTAAAATTGCAGCATTACAAGCTCCATATTTGCATGCTTCACTTATCCTTACAGCACTTGTAACGAGCATATCATCACCTGTAACATAACAGTTCTTATTTCTTTTAGTGATTATTGCCATACTTTCAAAATCATCTTCGTTCACAGGATCTTCTGCGTAAATTAGATGATAATTTTTAATCAAATCCTCGACAAAATTTATCTGTTCTTCAGTATTCCTTACTAATCCCTGTCTTGAATAATCATACAGTTTCCTTTTAGAATCCCACATTGAGGAGCTTGCAAAATCAATACCTAAAGCTATATCCTTCCCAAGCTTTAACCCTGAATTTTCCACGGCCTGAGCCACAGTAGATACTGCTTCATCGTTATTCAAGTTTGGAGCCCAAGCACCCTCGTCACCCCTTCCATACGTGAATTTCTTGTCTATTTTTTCCAATAGCACTCTAACCTCCTTATGGATATTGAAATTCATCTGTAATGCCTCCATGATATTTTTTGCTCCTATTGGACAAACTAGTACTTCTTGAATATCAGGAGTACCGGGACCTGCATGGGATCCTCCCCCAAGGATATTTCCGAGAGGATAAGGAAATCGATAAGGGCCTTTCTTATTCAGCATTGCAAATAAAGGTACATTCAGAGACGCGGAAGCAGAAGCTGCAGCGGCAATACTCAATCCGTATGTTACAGCCCCACCAATACGACTAAAATCATTAGAATTATCCATCGACTTCAGAATTTCAAAAATAGAAATAGGATTTGAGGCGTCAACTCCAATAAACTTGTGCATATTCGAAACAAAGGTCCGAAGCGTTAATTCTGGATCATTATCTATAAAACTTGGAACCTCATGACTTCCTACACTAGCACCAGAAGGGGCGCAAGCCCTACCCAGAAACTTGTTATCTGTTATTACATCTATTTCTATAGACTTTGATCCTCTGCTATTAAAAACTATTCTTCCCTTCAATGATGAAATTAAAGGCATATTTCATCAAACTTAATCTATTTCTGATTCAATTTCTGACATACGTCTGCGTAATGCCTCGTAGTAAGGTATTACCTGGTATATTGTTTCAACAGATGAAACAAACATTCTTCTGCAACAATACCTTTTGATACCAAGCGAGTCCATAACTTCCGCAGGGTCTTCTCCAGCTTTGATTCTGTTAGAATATTCAGCATACTTATTAGCTATTACATTCCCACAGGTAAAACATCTTATAGGTATTAGCATTGATATTTTATTTTCAGGTGTCTTATAAAAACCATGTATTTGTGTGAGTGTTTATATAGCAAATATTCAAATTAGCGATTTTTGAACCGCTAAATCTATGCGGGAGTCGCCCAGCTTGGTCAACGGCGTAAGACTGAGGCTCTTATCCCTTAGGGGTTCGTGGGTTCAAATCCCACCTCCCGCATACAACGAATAGACCTCATTCAGGAAAATTTTTTTAGAATCTTATAATATGGCGATGCCTTGTGCTTTTCAATACATTTTTCACAAAGCGATCTATGTCCATACTTAACATGACATTTACAGTGGCACAGTTCAGCATTAGTTAAAATTAAGTGGTTTCTGAAATTATGTTATTTAAATAATTTCAAACTTTATGCATGTTGATTCGATAAATTTTTTATCAATGCTTTATAGGTTATCATATTGGATATTGATTCACTATTGAAAAGACAGCAAGATCTTTATACCTTATTGAAATCGCAACATGAAGCAGAAGTGAAAGAAATGAATCATTACATGATAGTGTTGAGCAGATTGAACAATGGTATAATAAAGAATTATGTGCACAAGTTGCTGGATGATGGCTTGCGACACATTGAATATATTTCTACCATGATGACTACTATTGAAGGTGCTAGCAGTAGTTTTAATTTGACAAAACAAGGAATCATTAAGTCGATAGATGAAGAAAAGGAATCAAGGGATCTGTTACTGAAATGCGTAGCACTGGCTGACGATGTAGAAACAAAATCTTTATTGAAAAGCATTATAGTTGATGAAGAACATCATATTAAGATATTAGAACACATTGAAGAGCTAGTATCTAAACCTGGACGCTGACATTTAGAATTTAATTTTAAATTCCGTCTGTATATCAAAATAAATGTCCCATTTAATTCGTACAATAGTACAAAACTACATCGAAAATTCAAACTGTTTTAGTATAGTTGCCAAAGATGGAATTACTACAGATCAATTTGCCATTCATAGATCTGATTTATTGTTTGTAGAAGCTTCCCTCAATGTACGAAAAATGCAATCACAAATTCCTGTAATTTTTAGATCAGTAAGTATTGCTAAGAATCTTGATTATTATCAAAATAACATATGTCATGAAATAGCCTCGATTCCTGATACAGAGCAGGTCAAACTAATATTACAAAAACTACGTGTGATAATCATTACATTGTTCCTAAGATTGAATAAACTAATGGTGGAAATAAAATCAGATAACCCTATATACAACAATTATTTTCTAGAGTGGAATAGGCATTCAGAAGAAGCTTTGATAATTACATCCACTATATTAGTTGGGTATCTAAAAGGAAGAACTGAAACCAAAATTCTTGATACTATAAAAAGGACTTTAGACTATCTTGGGATATCCATGTCTATGATAGATGATGAGATTTCGTACCTGTACTAATCAATTAATTTGTTATTCCAAATGCTTCAAGGACTTCGTTACTATGCCCTATCGGTTTGACCTTAATGAAAATTCTTACTATCTTGCCATTTTCATCTACTAAAAAGGTGGTCCTGTTAACTCCCATATACTCCTTACCCATGAATTTTTTCAGTCCGTAAGTACCGTACTTTTTTGAAATACTGTTGTCTACGTCGGCGGCCAGGTGATATGGAATATTCATCTTTTGTTTGAATTTTTCATGCGATTCCTCGGTATCTGGACTAACTCCGATTATTTCAATGCCAGCACTCTTGAATTTTTCATAATCTCTCGTAAATTCTGAAGCTTCAGTGGTACAGCCAGTTGTAAAATCTCTGGGATAAAAATACAGGACTACTTTTCTGTCCCTAAAATCAGCTAGATTCATTCTTTGATTATTACCCTTAAATGAAAAATCTGGTGCAGCGTTTCCTTCCTTCAAACCATCCGAACGTAATAATTCATTATCTGTCAAATTTTCTATATGTAAATTTTCAAGATGGCATAATAAAAGCGTTGATAGTTGACTGGATCTGCATTACTTTAAAATATAACATTCGATTGAATTTCAATAGTTGATTAACTGAGCGACAAGTGAATTTTATGACCAAGTGCGATATACTGATTGTGGGCGGTGGACCGGCAGGCCTTTCCGCTGCATATTCCGCGGCTAGAAAAAACGCCAGAACCATTCTCCTAGAAAAAGATGATTCTATAGCACAGAACATTCGAACTAGTGGGGTATCATGGATAGACGATATGAAAAGACTTGAAATACCGGAAAAATATTATAATCCAATAAAGAATTTCAGAATAATCTCTCCTTCAAAAGACGTCATTCTTAGGGGAAATACACCAAAGTCTTGTGTCCTAGATGTCAGGGCTACTTATCAATATCTAGCAACGCTAGCTGCGCGAGAAGGAGCAGAAATATCCGTAAGAAGTGAAGTACAATCTGTAATATCACGTTCAAATAAAATAGCTGGAATTGTAGCTAATACCCCTAAAGGCAATGTTGAATTTGGTTCAAAACTCGTAATTGATGCAAGTGGATTTAATAGCATTGTAGCAAGAAGAGCTGGAATCGTTCATAATTGGAAAAGATATGGGATAGGTGCTGAATACGAATGTTACTGTGATGACATAGATCCTGAGACTTGGATTTTGATGGTTGGAGATAAATACTCAGATGCGGGCTATGCGTGGATCTTTCCCATATCAAAACAACGTGTAAGAATAGGTACAGGGGTAGGACGTCCAGAATCAAATTCTGATCCTATTAAAAAATTGAATTCAATCATAGAAAGCAAGTTAAAACCAATCGACGAGCTTAGAAATATTCAGCCGATTGAATTCCATTATGGATTGATCCCAAATGAGGGTTCTCGCAAAGCTACCATTTATGATGGGTTGTTGTTGGTAGGAGATTCAGCAGGTCAGGCTAACCCCCTTGTTCTTGAAGGAATAAGGTTTGCAATAGAATTTGGGCGAATAGCAGGTGAGATTGGGGCTAAGTCATTATTGAAGGGCTGTACAAGAGAATCGTTACAGGAGTACGAAAAATTCTGGAAACAACGGGTTAGCTCTAAAATAAAATCATCACTTAAAGTTCAATCAAGATGGTTGAAGATGAATAATGATTCTTGGGACAGAGAAGTTGAAATCATTGAACAAATGACTCTTGAAGAGTTTGTTGATTTCATAAAGGCTCAATTCACTACTAGTAAATTAATGAAACTGGTACTTACTCATCCGCGTGCCACTGCAAAACAGCTATTTAGTATAATTTTGGATAAATAGTCGTTAAGCAAGATTTTTATATGATTCAGAAACAGCAAGTTTAATCTTGGCTGGAGAAACTGTTACCCAGTTCGCACCTATCATGTACATGCTTGGCTTTGGCTTACTTGCCACTGTTCCGGTATTGTTTTTGTCAAAATTGCTGTCACCAAGACGAAGATATAATCCTGTAAAGTTTTTGCCAATGGAATGCGGTCAGATGCCTTCCGGTGAAGGGAGAGCTCACTTTATGATGCAATACTACTCTTATATTCTCATGTTTGTCGTTTTTGATGTCATGTCTATTTTCTTGTATGCATGGGGCGCATCACTCTTTTCAATACCACGTTCAGCAACACTTCCCATAATTGGATTTCTTGCTATAATGTTTTCTGCCATGGGTTACGCACTTTATCTTTCTGGGAGGAAAGGCATTTGGTAGATTTTGAGTTTATTGATCTAAGCATTAAATATAAAGAATTTGAATTGGAGGTTGAAATTCACTAATGATGAAAGAACTAGTAAATCCCACTAATTTTAATGTCCTGGTTGGAAAACTTGGAGACGTTCTTACAAGAGCATTAGATCTTCCTCTAGGTTATGCGATAAATTGGGGAAGAATCTGGTCACTTTGGCCAGTCCATCTAGAAACTGCATGTTGTAGTGTGGAGTTTGGAGCAGCCTCTGGTCCCAGATATGATGTTGAAAGATTTGGAATAATTGAGGCTTTTGGTTCATTAAGACAGTGCGATTTGATTGTTGTTCAAGGTACGGTAACCAGAAAGATGGCTCCTAGGCTTAGGATGGTTTATGATCAGATGCCAGATCCAAAATATGTCATTGCAATGGGTGCCTGTGCAATTACAGGAGGACTGTATATCGATTCTTATAATGTACTTCCCGGTGTTGATGGTATTATCCCAGTTGACGTATATGTACCTGGCTGTCCACCAAGACCCGAAACCCTAATTCAAGGCTGTATGCTGCTCCAAGAAAAAATAAAAAGGTCAAAGATTAGATAATACTTGCTCCATCTCCTACAGTATCTTCTACAGTATACGAGCGAAATCAAAATAAAAAATTGAGTTCGATACTCGTGAAAAGGATCAATGAAAAATCCGAGAATTCCGGTATCCAATTATGTATATAAATTTACAATAGCTTGATTACTTCGAGGGTTAGCTCAATCCTTTTTACGGAATATGACGGGAATATTACTCAAATGATGCCTTTACAATGTTGAATACCAGACCCTCTTCATAGGCGCCCTTGGATATAACCTTCAAAATGCCTTGTTGTACTGATTTTAATCTTTTCTTGTCTGCAATAATATCCTGAGGAATTTGAATCTTTATTTCCATTTTAAGTAATACTTCTTTAGTTTTAACCAATGATAATATATTGGAATTAATATTTAAAAATATGAGCTACAAAGTATAGTTATTTTTAACACAATTAATAAATGGTTACAAGTTTTATTGAAAGATGTTATTTGATCAAGTTTCATAATATGAATGTGATAATAAAATCAGTAAAAAGATCCATGGGTAATCGTATAATTACTAATCAGATATTTTTAACCTAAAAATATAACAACCTGCAATAATACACATGAATAATAAATTCTACCAGCTCGCTCCTGATTTGACCATCTGCAGAATAGTCAATGGCATGTGGCAGGTTGCAGGCGGACATGGATATATCGATCGTGAATCGGCAGTAGCAAACATGTTAAGATATCACGAGGCAGACTTTACGACTTGGGATCTTGCAGATATTTATGGTCCAGCGGAGGATTTTATTGGCGAGTTCAGAGCTAGATTATTAAAACTAAAAGGAAAGGAAGAACTTGATAAAATTCAGTCATTTACAAAGTGGGTACCGCAGCCAAGTAGGATAACACGGTCTATGGTTAACAGCGCTATAGAAACATCTCTTAGCAGAATGGATGTTAGCTCGTTAGATTTACTTCAATTGCACTGGTGGGATTATAACAATCCATATTACATAGATGCTCTGAAATATTTATCAGACCTTAAGGATAAAGGATGTATAAGGCAATTAGGTCTTACAAATTTTGATACTGAACATCTCCAGATGATCACAGACTCAGATGTGCAAATTGCATCAAACCAAGTTCAATATTCAATAATAGATAGAAGACCAGAAGTAAAAATGATATCATTTTGTAAGGAACATAACATCAGCCTTCTTGCTTACGGAAGCATTTGCGGAGGCCTGTTATCTGAAAGATACATGGGGAAAACCGAGCCATCTGCTGTCGAATTAGATACACTAAGCCTACGAAAATACAAGAAGATGATAGATACATGGGGCGGCTGGAATCTGTTCCAAAGGCTTTTATTAACGCTAAATAACATTGCAAAAAAGCATAATGTGAATATTGCAAATGTAGCTACAAACTATATTCTTGCCAAAGCTACAGTAGCAGGTGTAATTATAGGCGTTAGACTCGGGATAGTTGATCATATAAATGATAACGTTAATGTTTTCAACTTTAAGTTAGATAATTCAGATCATGATAGTATAGATGCTCTATGTAAAAATGCAAATAACCTGTTTGAAGTTATTGGAGATTGTGGCGAAGAGTATAGGTAATCTGTAGATAATCTGTCTTTTGTTCAAGTTCAGAGAGATAACTTTGTGGTGTCCATGCTTAATCTTTAGATTCCACAGCGTGTCTATAATACATGCATGAAAAGCTTGCCTTTA
>JBKPGB010000185.1:0-3841 GCA_046729135.1 Thermoproteota archaeon
CAAAAATCATTTCAAGCTTCCACTCTTCAACTTCTTTATTTTCAAATCTTCTCTGGGATCTTCTATTCAGCATAACATTGAAGATGTTTGTTTGTACTATGTCTTCTACATCATGACTTGGAACTTCCTCTTTTGGATATAGTAGCTGTGTACTCTTATCTGTAAACATTCTTGAAAAGATATGACTCGGAAAGGACACGTAATTGTATTACCCTTCAGGTTATTAAACTGGATCGCTTCCAGAATTTCAGATCGAAGTTCTGCGAAAAAAGATGATGGACCTTTAACAGAAGAACGTCTTTTTATGTAAAGGAGACAAATGAAAGGAAGACGATACTGTATGGAGGAAGAAACAGAAATAATTTTTCTAGCAACTTTAGAAGACGTGAAGAAATATCATTATCGTCTTATTGAAAATTATTCCTTGGATGAATGGCTAGCAGATGCAGAAAATGACTATGAAAAATGGGCATTTACAAAATTTAATGGAGATCTCACTTATCTAAATGCTCTAGTTGAAAGCGATAGCGATGATAAACCCTAGCATTTTTATTCCTGCTAAAAAGATATTTCATAATTACCAAAGAAGGCAAGTTAGTTAGTTTAAAACACCATTAAATTAACTCAATTTCAAATTTTTAAATTGAACTATATATACATTTTAATTAGGATTTTATGATTTGCTCTAATAACATGACTTCAAGGGCTGAAACAAGAAGGACAAGTAATGAAATCTTGATAGGAAAGAAGCCTTTGATGACATATGTGACTGCAACACTGGTTCAATTAGCAAATGAACCAACAGTTCTTGTAAAAGCCAGAGGAAGAAGTATAACCCGTGCAGTAGACGTAGCACAAATTATTGTTAAGCGTATGGGTAATATAGGATATAAAATTGGGCGTGTAAAAATAGATTCAGAAATACTTCAATCTGAGGACGGTAAAGAGCGAAATGTTTCAACAATAGAAATAGAGATATCAAGGTAAAGTTTTGACTTTAATTTAGGTAATTTTGTCAGGGATCAATTGAGAACAATATTGATTTGAGACTTCTCGAATTTTTAAAATTTGAATGTCAGGAAGATGTTATCGATTAGCAAAAATTAATAACTGATATTCTTTTGGAAATTTGATGGTTAATGGATGGGTGTCGTGGGTTATGAGTATTGACAAGGTGTATTGACAAGGCAATCTTAACCGTTTTAGAGGAGCAAGCAGAGAATTTGGTAAAGGCTATTTTCGAATGGAAAAATACTCACATCAATGGCGTGGCTGGGTATTCCAGTAAGTACAACTCAGTCTGTATCAGGAGCGATAATGGGTGTTGGTCCCCCAACTAGATTATCAGCTGTTCGTTGAGGCTTTGGAAAACGAATAGTTTATGCTTGGGTAATTACGATTTTAGCAAGTGCAGTGGCAGCAGGTTATATTATATTATTATCATAGTCTTCTGATATTCATGTAAAAAAACCAATACAGTTAATAGAAATTAATTCTATGATTTATATTCAATAAATGGTAACAGAATATTCTCTTCCAAAAATATCATCAATTAGTTTATGAATATGTTTGATATCTCTATAAAATCTAATTTCCGACATTTCAGTTAAATCTGAATATATTTCAAGAACAAAAAATCCTGATGTTCTCTTATTTATATACATCTTTTTGTTCATATTCTTAGTTGACTCTATTCGTACTCCCTCATCAATGTCCAAATTTAGTAATTCATGTGATAATTTTTTTGAAACCATTACTATTGAGGGCAATGTTGATTCATAGCTAGTAACCTTTGAATTTTAATCTTGCCTTTATAATACGAACGAACGTCTTTAACAGTTGTTTTCAAATAAGATTTCTTAGATGAAATTAGCCCTTCATTTTTAGATAAAAGAATCTATTAAAATACAAAAACTATTCTCATAAATAATGCAATTAGCCGATTATCTGAATAGGTCTATTAGTCTATTCTGGAGCAAAACGTAGTTTCTATCTATAACTATTCCGACATATTTTATTTTTCGTTTCTGAAATACTACCGCAATTTGACAAATAATGTTTGTGCTTTCATATGGAAATCTACCCTCCTTGTGCGCAATTGAAATTTCATCAGGATGAATAAATAAAGGCATTTTGGAGACCTTTAGATTTTTTCTCTCTCGCATGTGATTTAACAGTTTGATGACAAGTTCTAAATCATGATCCACATTAGGTAATTCAATATTCTCTTTAAAAGTGATATTTTTAGTAGTTTCATATTCAGGGGAACTTATTCATGCGATTCTATAGACAGTGGGAAGTTTGGTGGTCCAATTATCGTTGAATTCTGAAATTTCAGATAGAAGATATTGAATCTCCGCCACAGACATTTTTAGATTTGATTCAATTTGTCTACGTTGATTTAAAATTATTTTTGAAATTTGTTCCTTTACATCTTCAATATTTTTGATCTGTTTGTTGTATGATAACAACATAAGGTTACACGATTATTGCAACATCACATCTACATTTACGATTTGTTACTGAGATTTAGCCATAGTGAATAATCTACTGGTAAGGGCAAATATGCACTACGGTCACGAGCCTTTTCTGTCAAGAAAATTTCAATCCACTTGGACTTGTATAGCTAATCCATGCCCGCCCATTGTAAAATTATTTTAATTTACAAAATTATTCAGATACTAAGGACTTTCTATGTTTTGGCTTCATTATCGTGTACTCATCTGACGACCATAGGCCGTCCTCCTTATATTCCAGATAGCAACCGGATTCTGATACCAAGGGGAGGATACTATAGTTAGAATGGTTTGGTCTCTAAGGAAGAACTTCAAATTAGATTAGTTTCAAAGAAGTGCGTGAGAATCATTAATTACTTTTTTGATTTTACCCTAATCCAATAGGAGGTCTTGCTTCTTCGCTATTCTCGAATAGATTATGATAAACTGTATACGTACGAACTATCAAATACTTTTCCACAAATTTCCCACTCCCACTTGTCAAGTTGCTCGACACTAGTAGATGATGGTTTTTGCGCTGACATAAAATACTATTATTATACAAGTCCATAAAAGATAAGGTTTTCATGTTCAACAAATGTTTATGAAGAATTTAATGAGTTTACAACATAGCTGTAATTATTAAGGTTAAGATAGATTATAGATTATACAAATATACTAGGAAAATCATATATCGTTCATGCCGTTATACCGTACCATCATTCTGCTGAGCCTCTAACCAATCTGCAATTTCTCCAAATGATTTTCCACGATCATTTAGGATTTGGATCTGGTTCCGTATAGGAAGACCTATACCGAGCTCCTTTTCAAGATCATACATATATGAAACTACTGATCCATGACGTCCGTCCCATCCAAATTCATGAGCTAAAGCACCTATGGCACAAAATCTTTTGCTTGTTGCATAATCAGAATAATTACCTCTTATCTGCTGAATTCCTGTATGTCTGAGTAGTTGTGCGGCTTTCCAGAGTGTAGGGTTTGGTTTTTCTACTAAAGCACATTCCTGTTGCATTACTGCTGATGAAAACATATCTATCTTATTAATCATTCCAATTGCTATTGAATACACTTGTCTGTTACCGATCTATAATGGCTTCTATAGTGATATTAAGCACTTTTAGAAATAGTTAATCAAGTATCTACAGTTAGAATCAGCAATATATTCTTAATTACATGGATGACATATTTCATTTTTTAATCTACAATCTTTAGCGATCTATATTTTATCTTAAGTTGCTTTACGCCGTTAAGGGCATGATCCGGATGTTCATATCATACTTCCGACAAGTTGCACGACAATCACAATCAAGTCAGCCATTAAT
>JBKPGB010000186.1:0-20776 GCA_046729135.1 Thermoproteota archaeon
CATTTACATGTCAACATTCAGGCCAACAAACAATTATTGGCAAAGGAGCCGGCGGAATGGAAACTGCGAGTTCAATCTTGCGGGATTTAATAGATATTCGAAACATTATTAGATCGTAAATTTGAAACGCTTTTTCAATACCTCATAGATATTGAATCATGGTGGTATGATAAGACATTCGGATATAAAATACGCCTACAAGGATCGTAACTTTTCCAGGACTAAATTTATCATCAAAAGGTCATTTGTCAAAAACCTTCTCTTTTGTAAAAGCCTGTATTTGACTACCCGTCTATAATTTGAAGAATATTTCTTGTGCAGTTTTTCAATGTTCCACTCTTTAAGGTCTCTGATAAACTCTCTTTCCCTTACACTAAAACAGGATGCCATACTTTATTCTATAGACTAGGAACAAGTACCTTATTACACTTATCTGAAAACATATGAATTTACGATGTACAATAATCGTATATTATGCATCCTAGATAATTCCATACTATTTTCATATGAAACAATAATTAAGCATAATGCGGAATCGCTAGGTAACACGTCCGTGTTTATCTTCACTCAATTCTATAGGTTGTGTTGTTGCCTTGTATATCCGAATTCTTAATCACTCCTAGTCTACATTTGGATACAACGATGGTTCCACCTGCGGTTAGGATCGTCTAATGATAAGTTAAATAATAATTATCAATATAATATCATATGAGTAAAGATAGTGATCCCTTAAGTAGACTTATTAGAGAGAATATTGAAATGGCTTCTAATCAAATCAAACATAATGTAGAAATGGCTTCTAATCAAATCAAACATAATGCAGAAATGGGAATAGCAATGACAAATTCCTTCATTAAGATGAGCGGGGCACTTAGCAAAGAAACAACCCTTGCCTTTGAAAATGCGAGAAAAGAAATGATGACTTCTGCAGAGAGAATGAGGAAAGAAATGGTAGGTTCTGCGGAAAAAATGAGGAAAGAAATGGTAGGTTCTGCGGAAAAAATGAAAGATAGTTTTCGGCCAACCAGAAATAGTAAAACTTAATGGTCGAATCAATTATACTGTTCGTTTGTGTATTGTGCGATCCTGTCAAATGAACACATTCGTAATGATGCCATCCTCACATACTCGGCAAATTCATCGAAATTCACAGGGATAAGTGTTAACATAACAATAACGTCCATTATTGAATACTAGAATTGGAAAAAAATTAAATTATATAAGATTCATTTATCAGTAATATTGACTCAGGTTATAACTAGCAATGTAAAAAAATTGCGTTTGGATTTTCTGAATATAAGAAATACTACTTCACTTATCTTTGAACCAATTTCAATAGAAGATGCGGTAATGCAGTCTGATCCATTTGGCAGTACACCAAACTGGCATATTGCTCATGTGACCTGGTTTTTTCAAAAAATTCTTGAAAAATACAAGCAAGACGTAGTTGATAATTCAATTAACACAGATTATCTCAATTCATATTATCAACGTTATAGGAAGATCTTGCCAAAATCAGACAGGGGAAAATTTCCTAGACCTAGGGTTTCTGAGACATTGAAATATCGATCATTGATTGAAGATATGTTTTTAAAATTTTTGGACAACATTGAAAAGAACAACTCCTTAGTACGTAATATGGCATATGATGTAGAATTAGCAAATCAGCATGAAATGCAGCATCAAGAGCTGCTAGTTTATGATCTTCAGCATTATTTCCAGAGATTTGAAGATCCTAAGGATAATTATGAACCAAAAATCAGGAAAAAAACCAGATCCTTGATTGATGATGCTTATATCAAACATGACATGGTAAGGATATCTGGAGGAATATATGATCTTGGATTTTCTGGAGATTACTTTTGTTACGACAATGAAATTCCAGAACATAAAACGTATCTAAATCCATATCAAATTGACACATACCCAGTCACAAATAGGGAATTTATCGACTTTATAGATTCCGGAGGGTATCAAGATTATAGATTTTGGTTATCGGACGGATGGGATCTGGTCAAAGAAAAAGATTGGAAAGCGCCACTTTACTGGCAAAAAATCGATGGAGATTGGTACAAGAAAGATTTTAGAGGGCTAAATAAAGTTACGGCAAATGAACCAGTAACTAATGTAAGTTATTACGAGGCAGACGCATATTCAAAATGGGTAGGAAAAAGATTACCAACTGAGGCAGAATGGGAAAAAGCCGCAAGTTGGAATGAAGATTTAAAGAGAAAGACGATGTATCCATGGGGAGATGATTTCCCTTTGGACCTTAGTGCAAATTTGTTAGAATCATGGAAATGGGCCCCAGCCCCAATTGGGTCATATCCACAAGGAAGAAGTCATTATGGTTGTCACCAGATGATTGGAGATGTGTGGGAATGGACATCCTCTGAATATGTTCTGTATCCTGGATTCAGTTCTAAATTTTCAGAGTATACGGATAAGTGGGCGATAAATCAGAAGGTATTGCGCGGAGGATCATTTGCCACTCCTAGGTTGCAAATAAGAAACAGTTATAGAAATTATTTCAAACCGCACGAAAGAATTCCTTTTTCAGGATTTCGTTGTGCCAGAGACCTTCTTTAACAAGACTAGAGAATATTGTTTCTTTGGATCAGTAAAATTCTTTGTCACTTCAAGACCAGCATTCTTCACCACTTCTTTGAGTCTATTTTGTGAGTATTTGTAAGAATTTTCTGTGTGAATAGTTTCACCGTTTTTGAAATAAAATATTTTTCCAATTGCTTGAATTCTTACTTGTTGATCCATCTTTGATTCCAAATGCATTTCTATTCTATGTTTTTGAATATTATAAAATGACTTGTGTTCAAAGGTTGATAGTTTAAATCTTCCGCCAAGTTCTCTATTAATTCTGGACAAAATATTCAAATTAAATTTCGCAGTTACGCCCTTCCTGTCATTATATGCTTTATCCAAGATTGTTTTATCTTTTTCTAGGTCTATACCTATCAAAAGTGCATCATCCTTTCGTAGGTACCTCCTTAAAGAATAAAGAAAATCCACTGATTCCTTAGGATCAAAATTTCCAATGCTTGAACCCAAAAATATTATTAATTTTCGCTTGGGAATGTTATCATTCATTTTTATAAATTCATTTATTTTGATTAAACCTGATACATAGTCTGAACAAATTCCAAAAACTTGTAAATTCACATATTCTCTCGATAAATCTCTAATTGAATTTTTTAGTGTTTTCAATGAAACATCTATTGGAAAATAACAAACTTTCTTCAATTTCGAAAGAAATGGTCTTAATAAAATTCTAGTTTTCAGGGAGTTTCCATTGCCCAATTCAATAATGCTTATTTGGTTTTGCTCAAGCATGTTCATGATTTCACTCACATATTTTTTCAATAATAGTGATTCAATACGATTAAGATAATATTCAGGTTGCTCGCATATTTCTTCAAATAATCTTGACCCATTTTTGTCATAAAAAAACTTAGGTGAAATATTCTTTTGTTTATCATTTAGCCCTTTTTCAACCTCCGTTGCAAATTCATTATTGACTATAAATTTTTCATTGTTATGTATTAGCAACCTGTTTATAGGTTCCACCTTAAAATATATGAAACTTATAATTTGGGTCCATATAATTCAATTATCAATTTTAAGACAAATTTTTTAGAAATTGCAGACCGAGCTTTATGTCATTTTTATAATCAGTATTCTGAACAGTAGGTTCGAACGTAAGAAATTTTGAATATTTTATCTTCTTGAGTGCTACTATAATGCTCTCAAAGTCTATGTGAGCAAAACCTGGCATTTTCCTATTGTTATCAGATATATGAACAAGTTTTAACAATGTGTTAGAATTTATCAGGGCGTCATATATTGAATCTTCCTCTATGTTCATATGGAAAGTATCTAGCAAGATTCCTACATTTTGTTGGTCTACAAGATCAACAATGTATTTTGCGTCTTTAGAGTCAGTACAAATAGGGGTGCTGTAGCGATTCAATGGTTCAATAAGGAGATCTACTTCGTAATTGCTAGCGTACTTTGCTAGTTCACGTATTGGCTCTATTAGTAAAGAAAGAAATTTTCGTTTCTCATCTCGTAACAGATTTTTGTGATTGGCATCTGAAATTAGCGGTATATCGCTAAACAAACATATATTAAATGTATTCCCGCCTAGAGTATGGCAAAGGAAAATACACTTTTTTACGTAGTTCTTAACAGCTACTAATGAATCATTATTCGTTGTAATTAGGTTGCGTGACTTGTATTCACTACTGTGAAAACTCCACATACCAGTTACTCCAGAAACATCCATTGAGAAGGAATCGAGTAGATTTGATAACTTCTTCGCATCAATTAAATCTGGTTCTCCATAAACTTCCACAGTTTCGAATCCTTGCTGTTTCAAATTTTCAAGAGTTTTTTGTATTGGTTCCAAATTTTTAAAAGATGATAATGTTATCGAGTACTTCCAGGACATGTCCATCATATTTTGTGTTATAACAAGTTCTTAAGATATTTGCCGATGGTAACTATACTCAAATCATCGTTCTTATTTTTTACAGTAATATCTTTCTTATTTGACACGTAAACTGGTTTAGCTTCGCCCTCTGATGGTAATCTGCCATGCGAGCCTTTAACTAATTTACCATCCAATGGTATAGATTTTGTGCTAGGGTCAAAGAATAATTCAACAGGATCATAACCAGGCTTTCTATGAATATCAACTTTCTTCGCAAAGCTTGGAGACTTGGACGGATCAAACCACCAATAATAACTAAACCAATTGTCCGCATTTGACACTGCTATGAGATCGCCACTCCTCGGATGGTTTATTCTAAGGTGTTGCTTCGATTTATTATCTAGTATCAGGTCTACCCCTCTTATCCCTTCTAAAATTTTTTTCACTGAATTTACATAATTCTCTTTAACATAAATATGTGCTACTTGATGGTCTACCATTGCAAAAGCCTTGCTATACTCAAGGTCTAAATACTCTACTTCTTCTATCTCTCTCACAGAAATAAGTTCATTTTCTCTAAATATAGTATTTAATGAAATATCAGAATTAACATCTGTGAATCCATATTCTGAAAAAATGATAAATTGTGTATCTTCTATTATACCAATATCTGTTGCCTTCTTAACTAATCTACCAACCAAATCGTCAACAAACTTTAGATCATCTTTTATATTGGTATAGGATGTTCCGTTTCTTTGGAAAGCATAATCCAAATGCGGGATATACGTTAATAAGAAATTAGGCATTTCATTTTCTAATACAAATTCTGTTGCCAATTCTATCCACTCGCTTGATTTTTTAGAGGCTAAGGGACCCCAGTACCATGACAAGTCAAATTTTCCTATTTTTTGTAATAGTTTTTCGTAGAATCCTGGTGGTTTGCTATAACACCACATTATTATTCTGTCTTCCATATGCAGTGGACGCGGGGTTAATACAATATCAGCATTAGAATACATCGTATTTTGCCAAAACAAAACGGCTGTTTTCGAACCGGTACTTCGCATCTTAACAGTATCCCAAATTCTATCGGCTTGAACCAACTTACTTGATTGTTCCCAAAAAGAAACGGCATAATCTTGTCTATTGTACAATCCATTTGAAATGATTCCATGTATTTCAGGATATGACCCGGATAATAAACTACTCTGTACGGTACATGTTACTGCAGGAAATACTGTTTCAATATTTCTTGTTTCTCCAGTTTGTGAAATATTGAATATGTTTGGAGTTAGGTTTTCAGAAATATGCTTTCTTTCTAAACCCACAATATCGATAACTATTATATGTTTAGCCATTAATGTATTGGAATTTATAGAGAATTTAATTCTAATTATTTTTTTCTCAGGTCATGTACATTTTTCTTGCCAATATGAGCAACGGGGCTAATAATACCAGAACAACCAAACCTATCTCTATTCCTCTTATTCCGCTCAAAAATGTCGAGTCAAGGACTATTATTGACAAAATCATATTTTGTACTATCCGTTGTATTCCTGGGGAATCTTGCTTGCGAATTTTGTAGAACGTTATAGCCATGATAAATGAAAAAAGTGCCAGGATAATTAGAGACTCATATTTGAAGAATCCCATGAGTGAAAAAATGGCGATTAAGGAGATAATAGTGGCAATTATGACGGGAATTAAAAATAATTTTTTATTATTTGGAAAGCCGTGAACTTCATACCTACTTATAAATCCTATCAAGCACACGTAAACAAATGTTATTGTCAATACAAATGTCAGAATAATGAGTTGAGGAAAGCCACCAATATGACTAAAATTTACACTTGCACCCAACATTACATTCATGACTCTTGCAGCGGCGATGGTAAATGGACCTGCCTGTGTTTTCTTTAGAAATTTATCGTATCCGAAAATAAGGGCAAATAAGAAAGATGACGTAACGAGCGTTGAAATACTAACAATTAATGACAAACCTAGAGCCAAGACTGAAAATACTGTAACAAGGCAAACAGCTGCTCTTCTTGTTACTTTACCTGATGCAAGCGGTCTGTCGGGCCTTTCTTTCTTATCAATATTATAATCAAAGAGATCATTTAGTATGAGTCCCACACAATAAAGCAGAATAGAAATAGTTACTAACAAGAGTACCTGAACATAGGATGTCAATGTCAGTGATGAAGCTATAACAAAACCAACCAGAATGTTTGAAGGAAGAGTAAATAGATTTGGAAGTCTGACTAGAATCAGGTAATCTTTCAAATTGGGTCTTTGCATAAATGTCACTGGTAATAAAAGGAATGAATAAATAAATGAAAAATGATGGGATTATTCGACAATGTAAATCATTTCTTAGCTAAAGATAGTCAAGTGATTTAATAAATTCCATTGCTTGCTTTGCAGCATATGTTGGATATTCCTGATATGGATACAGTTCTATTGTAATGAATCCCTCATAACCAATATCTTTCAACGATTTAAGGACAGAGTCAATATCTATTGCTCCTTCCCCAAGCATAAGGTGCTGATGGGTCCTATCTGCGGCTATATCTTCTAAATGGACATGGCGAACATAGTCAGATAATCTGTATATAACTTGGGATGGATCTTCGCCCACACAGAAAAAATGCCCAACATCAAAATTTAATCCAATATACTTTGAATCAAAGTTCTTAATAAACCTGATAAATTGTTGGGAATTCTCAATTAATAGTCTTGGTTCTGGCTCCACAAGTACAGTAACATTTTCATTTTCTGCTGTATCTAATATCTCATGTATGCCATTTTCAAAGATTTTCAATAGTTCATTTTCGCTCAATCTTTGATTGATAATTGGGCCTCCTGGTTCTGTGGAAATGTTACCGACATCAAGTTTCCTAGCTAATTTAATGCAATCCAAAGTATGTCCAATCCGCATTTTACGGAGTTCAGGGTCGCTTTCAATCCATGAGGGATGATGTGTATCTCCTATTGCAAAAAGGGTAAACGCATTTAGATTGGAAATATTTATTCTTAATTTTGATAGTAATTGCTTAATTTCATTAATGTCAGAATTGGTAAGTGTTTTGGGATACGCGTGTGGGATATCACAAAGTATCTCGACTCCTTCATAGCCAATTTCAGATAGTGTATATATTGTATCTTTTAAGGAAAATTTTTTGAATGCGTTTGTACTGAATGCAAATTGCATGTCTGTCTATCATGGTTTCCAAAGGAATTTGGGAGATTGTTTAAAAAATTCATATGCGTTGTAAAATGTTACTTTTTCAATATCATTCTTGCTGAAGCCCCTTTTTTTCATCTCTCTTGCTACTAAAGGCACACTTAAGGGGTCAGATATTCCCCAATCAGCTGAGCTATTTATCATAATTTTATCTACACCGTTCTTTTCAATTATATCGATTGCACGTGTTGGAGAAAGTTTTGTTATAGGATAAACAGTTAGGCCGGCCCAACATCCAAGCTCCAATGTTTTTTCTATTGTTTCTTCCGTATTATGATCAATAAGGATTTTATTTGATAAACCCAACAGGTTCTTGTTTTTAAGAACAGATCTCGTACGTTCAATCCCATCCTTTTTATTGACATGTGGAAGGTGGATCATTGTGAGCATCTGCTTGTCCACCGCATAATTCAGTTGCAACTGGAATAATTCGTCTTCTAAATCATTAATTAAATTGTAGCCAATTTCGCCAATTGCCACGACCCTCTCCCTATCCAAATATTTTGACATAGCTTCAAGTGCGTCTAGAGCGAGTGGTCTTACAGTGGATTCCTTCGGATTCACCGATAAACAAACATAATGTTCAATCGCAAAATCCTTCGACCTTTGCGTTTCAAAGGATATCATGTGTTCCCAATAATCTTCAAAAGTACCGACGGAAGTTCTCGGACTGCCCAACCAAAAAGAGGGTTGAACAATAACCTCTATACCGGCTTTAGACATTAATTGGTAATCGCCAGTAGTCCTAGAATACATGTGTATGTGTGGATCAAAAAAACGTCCCAAAATTATTCACTCATATTGAAACAAGTCCTTTTTTATATGTGTCTTGTGTATTAGCACGTGTAAAGGAGCAGCTGAAATTCAGACTTCAAGTAAGTTTTGGCTTTATTTGTAATTTAGATTAAATTACCATTATTCAAATTATTTAGCTATCGTTGAGTATTGAGGATAAAAACTATAATCTTTCTGTTGAATTAGATAAAATACATCTTCGTAACCCAACCATGTTGGCTTCAGGTATTCTTGGTATATCCCAAAGTATCTTTGAACGATTATATAAAGAGAATATTGGTGCCGTCGTGACTAAATCAATTAGTGTTGATCCGATGAAGGGATATCCAAATCCAACAGTAATTCCTCTGGGTTGCGGCAGTTATCTTAATGCCGTAGGTCTATCAAATCCTGGTTTACATGCTTTTTCAAAGGAATTATCTCAAAATAAAAATATTCCAATAATCATTAGCCTTGTTGGTTCCTCTGAGAAGGAATTTTCAAAGATGGTCAAAGTGTTTGATTCCCTGAATATTCTTGGATATGAGATCAATCTATCTTGTCCTCATGTCTCTAAAATGGGTATGGAAGTTGGTGACGATCCAGAAGCGGTGAGCAAGATTGTTAGTACAGTTAGGATGAATACCAACAAACCAATCGCCGTTAAAGTCGGGGTTGGTTCTGTTGATGTTGTTGAGCTTGCAAGCTTAGCAATAGATGCAGGTGCCAATATGATTACTGCCATAAACACCTTGAGGGCCATGAGTATTGATGTTGAAACAATGATGCCAATCTTGAGTAATCGCATTGGAGGACTATCCGGCAGTGCAATAAAACCAATAGGAATAAGATGCGTTTACGAAATTTCAAAAAAACTCAAGGTGCCTGTAATAGGATGCGGCGGTGTCTCGTCATGGCAAGACGTGATAGAATACATGATTGCAGGCGCATCTGCCGTTCAAATTGGCAGCGTATTAGGGAGTAGCGGTCCTAGAATCTTCAATAAGATCACCCAAGATTTAAAAAAATACGTTGAAAAGAAAAGAATTGCGAATATTAGCGAGATAATTGGAATTGCTCACAGATATTGATAATAGAAGAATAGTTCAGATTGAGGAAATTATTACTGAAACACCAACTGTTAAGACATTGGTTTTCAAAGACAGATTAAGCTATTTCGCGAAGCCAGGCCAATTTTTGATGATATGGATTCCGCGAATTGAAGAAATACCTATGAGTGTAATGATAAATTCCAAAGAAGGTTATGCGGCAGTTACGATTAGGAAATTTGGAGTTGGTTCTACCGCTCTATTTGATAGAAAAAAGGGAGATCTTATTGGTTTACGCGGGCCTTATGGTAACAGATTCATACTAAGAAAAAAATATAGAAAAATATTGATAATCGGAGGTGGTACAGGTCTAGTTCCATTATTGAGGTTGGTGTCTTTTGCCAGCAAGGAGAAAGTTAGAAGTACTATAGTCATGGGCGCAAAAACAAAAGATGAAGTTTTCTTTGAGA
The DNA here is from genome assembly GCA_046729135.1 of Thermoproteota archaeon. Lineage (GTDB taxonomy): Archaea > Thermoproteota > Nitrososphaeria > Nitrososphaerales > Nitrososphaeraceae > TA-21. The sequence continues at coordinate 9,988 of JBKPGB010000186.1, forward strand.
AAATAACGAGAAATATAATTCGAGGCAATCATTCTTCACTGCTTGTTTGTACTGATGATGGGAGTTATGGAATTAAAGGAACTACCGTCACCCTAATGAGTAAACTAGTAAGGGATGAAAGCTTTGATTGCGTATATACATGCGGTCCTGAATTAATGATGAAAGCAGTTCTTGATATATCAAATCAGAATTCAATCCCGGTTCAGGCAAGTCTTGAACGATACATGAAATGTGGGATCGGTATTTGCGGTAGTTGTTGTCTGGATAGTTCGCTTGTTTGTCAGGACGGGACTGTATTTGATGGAAGGCAACTCTCAAAGATGCCTGACTTTGGTTTCTCTTATAGGGATAAGGATGGACAAAAAATTAACTATGAATGACTGAAATTCACAATTTTAAATAAAGAAAAATTGCTAATACTATTACAAATTGAGAATATCGCTAGTCTTTGTCAATATTTATCAATCTATGAAATAGTCATACTTATCTAGTTAGTTTTTATTTATATGAATAACTAGATTCATGTTCTAAAATGAAGAATCGCTCAGAGATTGAAATAATGGCGGCCATCCTTAATGCAGCGGTTTCAAATTGGGAATACAAAACTACAATAATGATTAATGCTGGTGTATCACATTCTCAATTAACACGCTACTTGATGACTGCCGTTGATAGGAAATTGATGGAATACTCTGAGGTTACAGGTTTATACAGAACTGCTGAAGCAGGATTAATTTTCATAAAAAAACATGAAGAGATGTGCCGAATATTTCCAGCAATATCTGATTTGCCTGAAGTATCACACAACAATTATGTTGTAAAAGAATCACTGAATGAGTAAACTAAGATATTTGTAATAATATGTTTAAAAAAATTATTTATTAGTTTTACATTTTGACAAAACCTTTTCTACAAAGGTTGAGACTACTTCAATTCTGAATTAGTGTTTTTTTAATGTTTTCTAAAATTTAGTAATAAAGTTAGATATTTTAATTTCTCAAGTTGCTGTACCGGGTGATTTTCATTTTGGATATTATTTTAATATTGATTTAACTTTGAATCTATGTAGTCTGCAAATTCAGAATGGCCGAACAGAGAATGAAATTCCATGTCGTTTTGTTCAAGCAAGTTTTCTTTTATCTCTCTGTCTATTACACTTATGATGTTGATGTTGTTAATTCCTTGATTTCGTAATGCAGATACCGCATCCATCACACTTTTTCCAGTCGTGATTACATCGTCAACTACTGCTACCGGAGTTCGGACAATCCCTTCCACCATTTTTTCAAGACCATATGCTTTTACACTCTTTCTAACAAAAAAACCAGATACTCTGCTTGTTGGTTGTAATTGAAAGCTAGCGTAAACTATGGCTGTCGCAATTGCAATTGCTCCTGATTCTAATCCTCCTACTGACCTTGTTTTGGGCTCAATTTTTAGTATTTCTGCTAGCATTAATTCACCGATGAGAGCAGCACCTTCAGGTTCACTTACAATTGATTTAATATCATAATAGAATTTACTTTTTCTGTTGCTAGATAATGTTACGTCCTTGATTACAATTCCTGTTTCCTTTATGATAGCCTTAAGTCGCTTGCGCTTTTTATCAATGGTGAGATTCAAAATTAGATTGCCTCCACATCTTGTATATCTTAATTAATAAAAAGCTAACCGAATCTGTAACTTAAGATCTATTCATTCAACACTTCTCTTGCATTCTGATTAGAATAAAATTTCACCTGATATATTTTCATCCTAAACTCTATTTTGTCAGGCGCATCAAAATTATATATTCAAGATAACAAATAATTCAACTGACTAATGACCAAAAATATCCAGACAGCACTGAATGATTGGCACATCAATGTTGTCAGCGAAATGAAGATAAACGATCCTTCAAAATTAGCAGAGTACGCACTACACATTTCACGCATCGTAGCGTACGATCATTTGGTTATAAAGGACGAATTATCGAAAATTGATGAAATTGGAAAGAAGATTGTTAGATCGATGAAAGATTCATCCGAAATTAGGCCTACTCAGCTAATCGAAAAAATAAATCATCAATTGTATAAAATTGAAAATTTTAAGGGAAATCAAGACGATTATTACAACCCCTCAAATAGTTTGCTCAATATAGTAATAAAAAGAAAAACAGGAAATCCCATAACGTTATCAATATTATATATTCAATTGGCGCATTCAGTAAACTTCAGACTTTATCCGGTGAATTTTCCGTCCCACTTTATGGTAAAGCATGTTTTAGATGATGAGGAAAATGAGATAATAATTGATCCATTCAATGAAGGAAGAATAATGGACGATTACTCCCTAAAAGAATTGCTAGATCATTTTTATCCCAAAATGAACATTGCTTTGACCAGAAAACTCGTTGATAAGGCATCAAATCATGATGTTATCATACGAATGTTGAATAATCTAAAAACGAGTTTTTTTGAATGTCAGGATTTGTATAATGCTGAGCTTGTGAACGAAATGATCTTGGACATCAATAATGATGATCAACACAGCCTAAGAGATAAAGGGATGATATTTCTACATAAAAAAAGATACGAACAAGCGTTAGAATTTTTTAATTTATATCTAGAAAGATTCCCTGAAGCCAATGACGTGGATAACATTTTGGAACTAATTAGAAAGATCAAAACCAGCGATTTGTGATACTTCGTTAAAATTCAAATGAATTATCAAAAGTGATATATTTCTGAAATTGTGATTGTTTGAATTGCAGTGTCAGATAATTCAAAATCATTAGATAGGATCTTCCTTGAGGGAGCAAGAAAAATTGTAGTATGTAAAGCTGATATTGACTTGAGTAAAAATAATGACAACACGATTTTCATACTATATGTTGAAGAATCACTGGGTTCTGCAGGAGGAAGAATAGGAGGAGCGGGGTTTAGAAGAATAAGTAGAATTGTTTGTTATAACACGATAAATGGTATTGAGGAGAAGATATTCGAAACTCAAGATGCTGACGTTATTTCAAATTTTGAAATACCGTTGAGTGCAGTTGCTATGGACATTGAATTATCAAACGGAGTACCAAAGGTGGTTCAAGGTATTGTTGATGAAGATCTAGTAAGGTCTTACCTCAAACTGATACCCTAAATGGTAAGCGCCATCATTATTTTTTGTTTGTCTTGAAACACAATCCGTAAGTTTAAAATATCTAAAACTTGTGATTGCTCCAATTATCACCAATGCAGTCATTATGTCATATAGAAAGATATGATTTATTTACCTTTGACTCTGTTTTAGATCTTTTATTCATAATATAAATTGGGATTGCAATAAATAAATTGAAACTTGATTATTCACAACAAGTCTATAGCGGTATTTGATTCTGGATTAGGATCACTCTCTGTTATTAGAGGTATACGGAGTCAGATTTCAAAAGAAAATATTATCTACTTTGCTGACAAAAAAAATTTTCCTTATGGTCAAAAATCAGTTGGCGAGCTAGAACAAATAATCGCAACCACGATCAGTATTCTATCAAGTTTTTCTCCAAAAATGATTGTTGTTGCCTCTATTACTCCCTCAATTCAAATTTTGAGCAAGATAAAATCCATGAGTACTATCCCAATCTTGGGTCTATCTATTCCCCTAAAGGAAGCCACAAAAATTACGAAAAAGAAACATATCGGAATTCTGGGCACTAAAGCGACAATAAAAAGCAGGCATCTTGACGAACGGATTAAAGCAGAAGTACCCCAAGATATATTTGTAACTAAAATTGATGCATCCCAGATAATAGAAATTATAGAGAGGGGTATTTTTCTTAAAAATGATGAACTTACATTTAATACCATATCTAGGACCCTAGAAAGTTTGCAGGAAACAAATGTTGATGTTTTGGTATTATCAAGCACTCATTTGTCGTTTATTAGATCCCATCTGATTTCGATGTTTCCTTCAATAAGAATAGTTGATCCAACCTTAAATGCCGTAAAAGAAATTAAGCAATATTTGAAAGCTAATAATATTTTAAGAAAAAGTGGGCAGGGCAGAATAAGAATTATTGTAAATGGAGATAAGAACGAGTTCCAAAGCATAATCAAGACTATGGGATTGTCTGGACCAGTTGAAACTTTTGAAAAATAATTGCTGCGATAGAAAATAATATTTAAAAATTCTTACTCCGGTTTCAACTATCGATTACGTTAAATATACATTTGTGTCCTCTTTAGCAGATGAAAGGCCGACCAAACTGGGATACATATTTTATGCTTCAAGCTGAAATTGCAAAATTGCGATCAAATTGTTTGAGTCGTCAAGTTGGTTGCATCATCGTGAAAGACCATAGGCAGATAGCTACAGGCTATAACGGTACTCCTTCGGGAATAAAGAATTGCTTTGAAGGCGGTTGTCCTCGATGCCTTGATATACAAAATAATAAAATAAAGCCGGGGGAAAATCTAGAACGATGTTTTTGTACCCACGCGGAAGCAAACGCCATAATGCAATGTGCCCTCTTTAGAACCGGAAGCACTAAAGGATCTACGCTATATTCAACATTCGCACCGTGTCTGGAATGCAGCAAAATGGCTATCAGTGTTGGAATTAGTAAGATAGTTATTCTCGATTCTTACCCGGAGGATGGAATTGAAATATTGAATCAGGCAAGCATCGAGATTTCAAAATTAGAAAAGCAAGAAGTATTATCATGGATTTCAAACTTGAATGTTATAAACAAGTAAATGTCCTGAAATTTAGATTGAATGGATATCCACTTTACTAGAAATCTCATTTTTCCAAATTTGAGATAAAAGCACGTCAAAAATTTAATTGAGCACCATGAACTACGGAGAGATTTCAACTGATGAATAGAACTCGTTCAGTAACTCATTTATAAAATAAATGCATACAGATAGGTGAGAAATTGAGATCCTACAAATTCTCCAATTCAATATTGACTTTGTTCATGGCTATCCTGCTGAGTGCTATGATCACATATAGTGTCATTCCTCAACAAACTTCATTTGCGCCTCCTCCAGATAATATGATGATGGCAGACCCAACTCTCCGCCCAGAAAATGTTACTGCTTCGGTTGGCGATCTTATTCTAGTTACCTTTAGTTCAGGTACAGGAATGAGAATTCCTGAACCAAATAAACCAATAATGGAAGTTTCATGGGTAGGGGGAGGCAATTACAGAGGAATCACAGATGTTTCAGATTTCGGCACTGTTCTGATAGAATCAGGAGCCCATGGCATATCTAGAATTCATGGACAAGGCATGATAATGGATCCCAAAGGTGAAGTAGCTACTTATTTAATTCAGGGTCTAGGTAGAATGGGAGCCGATGGATATTTTCGAAATCACGGTATAGTATTATTTAATGCTACATCTGGAGGAGTATTTGACCAACTTTCTGAGACTGTTGGCCTATTTGCTAATGAGGTAAATCAAAAAGGTAACGCAGTAACCAAGATTTGGGAACTAAAGTGAAATGTAAAAGTAGTTCCCATTGATCAATATTGATAATCTAAAACATATTCCACCTAAGAAAACACGACTTACTAGTAAGTCAAGATTTTCAGTTTAGATAGGAATCATTGACATGAATGGTGAAAGCTAGGCGAGATGCCATTGGCATCTACCGTGTATAGACTCCGACCTCAAGAAATTCTGGGCCAGTTATTCATTTTGTAGCCCGTACGACCCGATTTTAGAAAGATATATTACATTGCTAACAGCGGTTAAATTCATGCCTAATTTGAATAGAGATATGTATGTGTGTTTTTCCAAAAAAGAGATACTCCTCCTAGAAGAATTTGCAAAAAAGAAAGGAGCGTTAAATATTAGTCAGCTTTTAGAATCACTGCTAAAAGACAGAAAAAATGAAAATTAACTTTTATTAGTTGTTAAATAAAATAATTCTTAAAAAATAGTTTAGGCTTTTTCCTTTGTTTTTGTACCTATATCTATAATTTCATCAACGTCTGAAATGAAAATCTTTCCTTCCCCCGCAAGACCGGTACTTGTACTTGCAAGTATCTTGTCTACTACTTGTTCAACAAGAGAATCTTCCACTACGGTAAAGACTGTCAGGTTTGCATTAAATTCAGGAGTATAGAGAGAAGTTCCTCTACCCGATCCTATTCTTGCCGGAGGATTTTCACCCCTTCCTTTTGAATCATAATAGGTTAAACCCCCAATTTTCAATTCTTTCAATGCAGAAAAAGCATCTGTCATTTTTGACGTAGGAATAATCGCCTCTATTTTTTTCATAGCTATTAATGTATCTTACTACTTTTATTAAAATTTTCTTATCCGTAAATGAATTTTAGCCAACTTTAGATGAAAGATATGCAATTTCATAAACAAAAGTAGGCCAAAATTAGAAAAGTCGTACTATCAATAGTGAATTAACGGTTTTTTTCTATTTGTAAATACTCCTATAACTATCACGGCTAATCCAATACATATGATCAAGATATCTGCAGGGATCAAAACAGCTGCTACCTGATTAGAAATCCCAAAAAGCACCATCATGATGCCAAAAACTGTTAGAGATATCCCTGATATTATTTCTCCGTTTAAACCATTTCCAACCATGTTTATTATCACTGGTACATATCAATAAAAATCATTTTATTGATAGGAAAAAACTATTCCGATCTCATTCTCTCTGACCGTTTTTTCCATGCAAACAACATGAAAATAAAAGGAATAGTCATTAGTGTTGTTGCGATTAGTACTGGTTGCACTATCGCCATATCTACCGGTATTCCAATAGCCATAAAGTATGGGAATGGATAAAGTCCTGATACAAAAAACCACAAAGCAACAATCATCGCTACATACGGTAAATTCCTTTTGAAAAATGACGTTGTTTCTACTTTCCTTGAAGTACATTTTGTACATCTCGTTCCCTGTCTGTTTATGCATGATGAGCAAACAATTTTAGAACATATAGCGCACGATCTGCTACCGAATCTGGTGCCGCATATTTCGCAATTGGTCAAGTAGCAAAATAATAGATTACAATAAGTAATAATGTTTTAGATGTTATCAAATCCGTCGTTGGCAAACTTTAGTACAAAATATTGTAAAAATCGAAAGTTGTGTTGTAGCCTTTCCATCTTCCAATAGTCTAACCACTTGTTGCGCTTTGGTTCATATGTCTTAGAGATGGTGGAGTTAGCAAGACAGCCTCATCTCTGATTACTTCCCTATCAGGGAGTCGATATTCCTTTCTCAACTCTGCTTGTTGTACATTTATTCTCTCGGCAGCAAAAGATGGTCCGATGTGCCCAAAAACTACATATGCAATAATTATACCCGTTAGAGATATACCCATCACAAGAATACTCAAAGCTACACCTTTCATGTGGAAATATCCGCCCCCAGAATGAATCTTTTCGTCGTGGGAAGACATGATCAAGTTAGCTAGCTCAAGTGCTTAAAAATTTTTGGATTATCGCCCAAACTTGTCTAATGTAATACACTAAAAAATGTAACAGCAAATGAATAAAACCTTGAATTTTTGTACAAAGGTGAATGATTGAAGAAAAATTGGAGTCAATTGGAATCAGGCTATCAAATCCGCCTCGACCTATTGGGTCCTACGTTCCTATACTACAGAGCGGCAATTTGATATTTGTTTCTGGTCAAATCCCATTAGTTAATGGAACTCTGCCAGAGAGATACAAGGGCAAAGTCTCAAGTCAAGTCACTATAACTGAATGTAAACAAGCATCAAAACAATGTACGATAAATTCATTGGAGCATATGAAAAAATTCTTGGGCAATCTAGAAAGTATATCCAAATTTATAAAAGTCACCGGATACGTAAACAGTGATCCTTCTTTTAATGATCACCCGAAGGTTATCAATGGAGCATCAGATTTACTACTGGAGATATTTGAAGAAAAAGGCAGACATACTAGGGTTGCTATTGGAGTCAATAGCCTTCCTCTTGATAGTGTCGTAGAAATAGACATTCTTTGTGAAGTACACTAGTAAATTGGCACATAATTTGTCACTTATTAGAATATCATCTTGTTTGACTTTAATTGCCTCTCCAGTTTGAAAAGATTCTCCTTCTTTCTGGTGTGTGAATAAAAAACAAGACTCATATTTACCATCTGTTAAGTTTCATCTGAATTGGATATACTGGAAGGAAACAACCTTGCGACGAACCTGTTTGAAAGATACTCCGCAAATTCTCGTAACTGGAAATTTGTGGTCTCTGTCTCTCAACAGAATGGAAACTTTTATGATGCCATTGTAAGTAATCCAAATGAAGTTTGGCAACTAAAGATTGATTCTATCTACAAACCCAATCCATTAATCATTGGCACAAAGGTTGACGTAGACCCGCTTAGGTTTAATGATAACACGCACATGCCATTTGGATATAGAAAATTGGATCCAAAGAAAATTGGAAAGATTCTATCCAATATTAGTGAAAATGAAGACACAAGCGCGCTGAGCTCGTACATTGGTTCCTTAATATCTTCTACAAAGCCAGAAGTACCTTCTCCGGAAAACAGCTATGCATACGGCCCATTTTTATTTACACAAAAAAACCCAATTAAGGTGGATGAATACCAGAGAAAAATTTCCGACAAGTTGGCAAATAGACTCAGTGAAAAACTAAGACTGCTATATTCTAGCTATGGTTAAGTGACTGAATTAATTTTTTTGATTTATTAAAATTCACGAAAAGAAATACGGTAGTATTTCATTAATAGTAGTGATACCAAAAACGGTAATTAGGCAAAATGGGGTCGGCCGGATTTGAACCGGCGGCCTCCAGCGCCCAAGGCTGGCATCATACCAAGCTAGACGACGGCCCCATCTTCAAGGTTTAGCAATTGCGATGTTCGGAGGTTAATTTTAACTTTGAGATATTGAATAGTTGAGCATCAATCGAAATTAGAGCATTTAATTGGTCATATTGCTTAAAAATTAGCATTTGTTCACATATTTTGGAGATAAGAATGATGTCATCAATCTATCTAAATATTAATAGGACTTGACTAAACATATTAAAAGTCAAGAATTAGAATTCTAACTCCAAGGCTAGCATAAAACCTCCTAAATACTAAGAGTTAAAAAAAAATATCTGTCTTAACTTCTTCCACAGTAGGACAATGCTAGTTTGAACTGTTCAGAGTTAGTATAAATTCCACTCTGCTCGTATCCTACTATTCTATCTCTACACGTATTATATTGATTCATTGTATTTGGCAGTAATACTCCTATGTTGATTAACAAAGCAAATGCAAGGAATAATGCTACTGATATTAGTAAAATAGAAGAGGTTATTGGCTCTACACGCTTTGATTTTGCGACTAATTTTTTGACTGGTGCTGGAACATGTAACAAAATACTCATTTTTTCACCTCCAAGATCATCATACCTTCTATATCGTTAAACAGGCACTTTAGTCCTAGTAAAGCCCGATTTTAAGAAATACCAAATGTTTGATACTTTTAATATCCGAATTTCAGCTTGAATAGTTCCTAACGATATTTTGGCAAACAGCACGTCAATACTTACAAGATAAGTAGCAACTCGCTGCAGATGTAGCTGTTCTAAAGAGAAAATGGAACTTAAAATAATAATATATAATTTACCACAGCTCAAGATTATTTTACTTAAATTGTTTTATAATTTGTAGCCCCAAAAATACTAAGCCTAACACACAACTGGTGGGAAATTGGTTATCTCTTGTTCATCAATCAAATTAACTCCTCCCACCAGTTGTTAAGAATTGTTATCTTGATAGATTTGGTTTATATAAAAATTTTTGTATTTCATAGAACGTTATTGTATAAATATCTATATTCTTAGAGGTAACATTAAGAATATCTAAATCAGTTCTTCCTAAAAGATCGTTTCGTTCTAGTTAAATTATTTTATAATTTGTTGTCAATAATGTAACCAAGTGCAAAACTCCGCTGGTGGGGTATGGTCTCCATTAGTATCATGCATCCCCACCAGTAGATCTTTAACTATTTTATATTATATTGTCCAAATCGAATTACCGTCAACAGTTCGGGCTGGCGGGACTTTTCCCTGAATTCCACATTTGGTCCCGCCAGTAGCCATTAAATATTATATTATTTTATTTTATTTCTTACTCGTTGGTTACCTTAGGCCAAACATCCTCATAAGATTTTTGAGCTTTTCAAACTTAGTCATGTCTTGTTTTCAATGCTATTGTTCGCTATGTCAGGACTGGCCAGTGCTTCATTTGTAACCTCTGTGCATGTCATATTATCAAAATGGCGCGGAATCAAACCAGCACTGATAAGGTCCTTAACTGGGTTTTGACCGGCTAGAATCTTATCTACATTGTTAAAGCAATAGTTAATTATGTTATCGTAAAAGGGCTTGTAGGTATAAGTCTGCGCTAGAATTTGCTGGTTTATTACGACCACTACAGCAATGATAATAAACGCAAATAGTAGTGTGTATTTTTTATTCAATCGGCTTCTCCTTTTTCACCAAGTTTATCCCTTTTAAAGCTAATCTGAACGCGTCAAGCACGTTATGATAACTTGTTGTTTAAGAACCGTTTTTCTTTCTGAGACAGTCACTTTTTGCATCATCGTCTGCTGACTGGACCATACTGCACTCTCCATGGTTAGTGTAGCACAGGAAATCATTCGGGCTATTCGGGGTAGAATAACACCACAAGAACGCCAAACCTGATTTTGCCGCTTCGACGTGTTGTGCGCCATACGTATCCACTATTGTTGATCCAAGCATTGCAACTGACAATGCTATTATCATCCCAAGAGTTCC
>JBKPGB010000187.1:0-6495 GCA_046729135.1 Thermoproteota archaeon
GAAGACTTTACAGCCTCGTGGGCAATATTTATTGCATTCAGAATGTCTACCATATTATTAGACTGAATTTGAGTTCCAAGAGGGGTAAGCGTTGCTTTGAGGTCTTTGATTCCACTAATTGCATCAAAAGCTAATGCTATTTCTTTACTCATGCTTGTTCCAGAACCAGTACCGACCGGAACCAAACTGATCTCTGCAGTAATCATCGTGTAACTCTATTCACGGTAAGAAATTATTTAAGTTCTACTGATTTTCAACTGCTATTCGACAGAAAAGAAAAATCTATCTCCAAATTGAATTTTATCATTTGAGACAAGCACTTACTTGATATTTGATTTAATTGTTCTATTACTGAACGATAGAATAAAATCAAATCTATTATTGTGTTTTATTTAGAACCAATTTGTTGGTTATGGAATTTGATAATGGAGCGGTCTTGTTCAAATCTGTAAACAACACAATGGTGTTAATTGATTGAATTGTACTATTTGGTAAACTGGTAACAAATTGCTGAAAACCACTTTTATCTACTTTGAATCCGTTTGGAATAGAAGTTGTTTTGAGTAATGTCCCATTGGGTGTATATATTTTCATGGTTCCACTAATTTGTTTACCGACTGTAGCTGGATCAGAAACCGAATATGTAGTAGTTAATTTAACTTGCTGGACGTTCTTGCCCGGAAGTAAAATAAACTGCGAATCGCTTAACTTGAGAGCAATCTCCTTACCATGATTTGCAAATACTGATTGCTGTACACTTGGAAGAATAAATACACTAATCACGATAAATATAACAATACTTGTACATTCTCTTGTTTTCTTAATCAAATTCATTCAGATACTCATCTTTTTAATCATAGAATATGATTTGAACTTTTAATTCAAACCGCACATATATTAACGATAGAAATAGAGAATTTATTCTAATTGTCTAATAGTTGAGAATCATTGATTTTGATACCAGAATAAATTGTTTGTTCATTTGAGCTTGAGTACTGGGAGAACCAGTAAAATCACAGCTAGACCTCCTAACAACCAGGCTATTTCATATCCCAACCGGTTGACGATAATTGAAAATAAGACTGGGATCCAGAATACACCAAATAATGAGATACCATTAACATAACTTACAGCAAGAGTCTGATAATGGGGCTGAGATTTGTTGATTTCCTTTGCCTTCGCGTACACTATTACGAAACCTGCTGATAGGAAAAATCCTGTTATGATAACTGAAATTATTATTACATATAGCGAGTCGGTAGCGAAGCCTATCAGACTAACTGCGCTCAGAATACCTGATATGAGCAACAATTTCTTTGCATTTCCAATTTTATCATAGATTCTACCAAATAGTGGAGACGAAAGAAGAGCAACTATTAAACTCAGACTTCCTATTAGCCCTGCCTCCAGTGGATTTATCTTCAGATGATCCACGAAGTAGAATACACTAAATGTTAAAATCATGCTCGATCCTGCTTGAAATCCAAGTAATGTGAATCCAAGTATTATCAATGACTTGTTAAATAGAGTGTCAAGCACGTGAGATATCTTGATTCTAAATTTTTTCTGTATTTCATCTTCATCCTTTATCAATGCAATACCTAGCATGATGGCCGTAGCTATTCCCAACCCACCACTCAAAATTAGCGTGGCTCTCCAGCCCAGTGATCCAGCTAGTATCACCCAACCAAACAATCCCAAAATTCCACCCAAGGCATGCGCTGAATTTAGTAATCCTATTCCTAGGCCTTCAGATTCTTTTCCTAAATATCTTGAAACTAGTATAACACTGGGTCCAAAGAAACATGCCATTCCGATGCCGACTAAGAATCTCAAAATAGTGATTTGTGTCGTATCACTAGCCAATCCAGTAACTAACGCTGCAGATGATGCAATCATGATTCCATAAATAGCGATCTTTCTTGCTCCGTGTTTTGCAGCTATAACGCCCGCAGGTACTTGAAACAGACCCACCCCTATAAGAAAACTAGCACTAACTATTCCTAACATGGCTATGTTTTCTCCGAAGTCCGAAGCTATAAGGTAGAAAATAGAAGCAATGTTAAACCAATTAATTGTATATACAATTCTGGCAAGCATTAGGGAAAGAGTCGCGACTTTAAATGGATCCAATTTATGTTCCTGTTTACTGGTAAAACTGTCTTAATGCTAATAAACGGCTAGATATCGACTCAACCATCAGAAAATTTAGTTCTGACTTTGAACAATGTAATATTCTGTAATATCTTCAAAAGCTTTTATTTTTTCTTTTATTTGAATAGTTTCTAAATTGAATTTTTCTAGAACCTTTTCTTTTGTATATTGTGATATAACAATTTGATCAGCTTCGGCTATTCCTTCCAACCTACTCGCCAAGTTTACATGAGTTCCTATTACAGTGAACTGATCCCTTTCCTCGCTTCCCATGAGTCCAACTAACACAGAGCCAGTATTAATACCGCATTTTACGTCTATATTTATATCAAAATTAGTAACCGTCTTCCATAAACCCAGCCAATTTTGCTTAAAAGTCTGGAATGACTTCTTCAATTCTAAAGCAGCAAGAATTGAATTGGATGCTCCAACTGAACCCTCATCATCTCGTTCCTTGAATCCAAAATATGCAAGTATACCATCTCCAATGAATTTATCAACAATCCCGCCATATTCATGTATAATCGGGACTGCAATACCGAGATATTCATTAAGAAATACGGCAATTAGCTCTGGATGATCTTTAAAGACTTCTGTTAACTTTGAAAAATTACTTATGTCCCAGAATACAATGGTCATTAGTCTGCTCTGGATTAGTGTCGCATAAGGGTCATTCAGATATTCAATAATTGCTGGATCTAGTTGTCTCTGAAGGCGAGTTAATATTTTTTGATTTGCGTTGTCAGATATGGACAAATTGATATCATCCAAGAATTTGGATTTTTCAGATTCTGTCATTTGGTCTTCCGGTGTGGGAAAAATTCCAATCACACCCCTTTCAGAAGGGTGCATCGTACAATAGTATGGAATGCTTTGCTGATTACTATCAATCTTAACGGTCGTAGATTCTCCTGGCAGCATACCCCCAGTCTGAAAGAAAGGACTTGGTAATGAAGAGTTCCCATCTCCAGAGGTCAAGTTATGAACTTTAGAGTCCCGATTAATCCAAGTTATAGATTCACCTTTGACTATCTTAGCAATCCTTGGCTCAAAGTACATTATTTCTGTAGTATTCTCATTAAATCTAGGAATAACGACAAATTGTGTCAATCACTTCTAAATAATTTAAAGGGAATATAACCTTACGCTGTTTTTGCTTCATCGTGCTTTGAGATTTTCATTGTTTATCACGCAAATTGACGATCAATATTAATGGGTAATGAATGTTAAGATAGATAGCCCAAGAAAGACATTAATTATGGTCATCGGACTTTACAAATTATGGAAGGTGTTCAAAAGTTAAAGTGTACTTCCTGTGGAATTACATTCATGTCTGAAAATAACAGTCCACTTTGCCCAACATGTTCTGAAAACTCTAATGTTCATCATCATGGAGACGAGCATGGATGTGGCTGTGGTGGTCACTAACTACTTTTTTTAACATACCTTATATACTTGGTCTTTTTGAGATATCAAATTTTTTTAATTATCTATTTTTCAGTTTCACTCTTTTCAATAGAATAGTCAGTGTCAACTTTGTACTCTCAATTTGCAAACTAGCTAATCCCTAGCTCCATTCAAGTTTACGTTACTAGCAACCTATTTTTGGTTTTATTCTATGACATAATAATTTTTTAAACCACAACAATTTCCAATTCGTCATAGGCATCTTTTACCGAGAGTTCAACCAATGTATCCTCATAGATTAATAGCCAATCTCTTATACCAACAACAGGAAGCTTTCTCACAAATAATTTACCTGATTGAATCAATTTTGCAGTTATGTATGCATAGTGTAAAGAATCCTGATTTTCAGGATTTTTAATTTTAAAAAGACTATCTTGAAGCTCTATTCCAGGTCGGCCTCCCTGTATGTTAATTGTAACGTTTTCAGCATATCTATTTTGTACTTTAGCTGTAACATAACTCTGTCCAATTTCAAACTTGTCAATATTCAGTAATACTTGAGATCTGACAAGCGGTGATTTTGGTATTTCATCAAATAATTGTTCAGATATTCCGTCAAAGAACAAATTCCAAATCAGTAGTTAATTTTGCATATCCGTTCTATATACAATTTTTCATGGTTCTTGAAAGGATAATGTGATTTCATCTGAAAATGTGTCTACCTATAGATTCAACTCTAGTTGTCTAACCCTTCTTTACTGAATTATACATTGGAAATATGATTCTGGCTTTTGTAATATTTAATAATATATTATTTGATCTTAGTCTACCAGTCTTGGTCAGTCTTGATGAGCTGGTTTTGTTGTATGATTACTTTGGATATACGGGAATTTTATTGGTAAGCTTTATTATAAGTATATTATTCTTTCTGCCGATACCCTATTTTCCACTTCCCCTCATAGCGGCATTTAACAAAAACTTGGATCCAAATCTCATAGCCCTTTCTGGCACTGCTGGTGCTGTTGCAGCAAAAATGATCATATTTTATCTAGCTTATTCTGGACATAATTTCATAGTCAGAAAATCAAAGGGAAGAACAATGTCACTTCAAAAGCTCCTGAGTAAGTATGGATGGATTGGAGCATTTGTTGCCACAATAATGCCATTTTCCGGAAATATCATCTACATTACACTGGGTCTTACAAGATACAATCCATGGAAGTTTGCTGTTGCTGTATTTGCTGGAGAGTTATTATATAATGAGTTCATAGTATGGATAGGAGTATTTTTAGGGAGACCATTTGTTCAACGCATTATTTCAGAATTTACAAATACGGACAATCCATCCACTATCATAATAGCCGCAATTCTCAGTGTGACTGGAATTGTCGTAACATTGTACCTGTTAGTAAAATTGAATTGGAATAAGATTATTGGAAAATGGTTTCCATGGACCAGGACTGATAATACAAATGAATAAGATAGTAATAATTTCGCTCTTTGATCATTTGTCATATTGCTGATCTGATATTCTGTAGAGTTCCTTTTGAGAATACTAAATTAATACGAATATATTTGGATTCTATGATGAATACTCATGAATAGTACAGTAAATCTTAATTAAATAAGGTATATAATTCTAAACACATTGCATTATTGGGTTGGCTCCTTTTGTCGTGTATTGGATAAGAAACAAGGCGCTCCATTATTTCCTGCAGGGGTGAATGCTATATCTGACATAATCAAGATAGCTGCCGATATTGGAAATCATATTCCAGATAAATCATGGATGCTGTATCTGCTGGAATTATTTAATACTCGCAATATGCCTATTGAACTGAATCTGATTTGTCAGTTTGATAATCAAGATTATTTTGAAGCAATATTTCAAGGTGTTAACAGGTATAGGTTCAAGAAAATATTGCCAGTCGTAGGGCATTCGTACAGGAGAATAATCGTGATGAACAAAAGAAATAAACAAATTAGATATGCTCTTACAGATCTAGCCACAACACACTCAGAGACCTTTGATTTTTCTCTTGATGGGATGGATTTTGATTATTTTGGAGGAAATCAGTTTACAGGAATTGAGTGGTGGAACAAGATGGGTAACTTTCCTTACTCAATCAAATATAATGTAGAAGTATCTCAACTTATGTTTGGATTTTTAGATAAGGACGATCCTGAATCAATTACTTTTGTTCCTCATAATTCATTGATACCAAACAAAGATGCCTCTGGAATATCTTATCCAGTATCATTTCAAAATGTAATGCTAAGAGATAGTTGTGTGTGTTATTCAGTTGAGTCGGGCAATTGTATTAATGGAATCCACTATAGCCTGTAAAAGGACCGTTCGACAGATATTTTTTATCTAATATTTAGTATCAATCTTTAACCAATCAATTGTTATAACTGGTATGATAAGTCAAATTATTTCTTTTTATCATGCTGCAAGATTCATTACCATCACTGTCCCAGTATCATCTCATATCAAATGAACAAATTTTTATTTTAAGAGAAATTGATAGATTAGAATACATTCTACTCAAAGTTTAAAGCATACATCACCTGAAGTAATTTTTATTGATAGGGTGGATCGTTCTTATATTAGCTGTTATAGTTATTCTAGCCCTTGTAGGGTTAGGCTGGAATACATTTTTTGGTGGTGTGAAGAAGGGTATAGAGAAAATTGGAAATCTTCCAGAGGTAAAAAATCTAACCAACAAAGCAAAGACTGAACTTGATACTATTACTGGTAACTCTATACTAGATATTGCTGCAATTCTCTTGAAATGTAATTCCTATTTTTGATTCAAGCAAAATACGTCATATGAAAGGGAGTTGCCAGCCCCGTGTTTGGCATCCCTTCCATTGTTGATGATGTTTTCGCTACTTTCGGTGAACGGAGCCAAAACCCGAAAGTGTTTACTA
>JBKPGB010000188.1:0-32936 GCA_046729135.1 Thermoproteota archaeon
TTCAATCCTATATCTTAAGGAAGAATAAATTGAGTAGACAGGCACTAGATACTATCTATGATTTAGTTTGGGAATGCGAATTTAAGAATATTCTTAATGTAGGTAAGATTTGGCTTAAATTTATTGAGGATGAGAAAAATCCATTTGGAATAACACTGAGAGGAAAAAGAAGTCATAACAAGATATGCTCTGGAGATATCATTCAGATGGCTAATGATTTTTACATAGTTCATAAAATTGGTGTCAGAAAATTACAAATAAATGATTAATTGATTACATAAAATAAATAGTTCGAAAATTGGCTGAAAAAATTGTCATTTCTCGGTCATTCTAGGAGACCTGAATTCTTAAAATCATGGATTGCCACGAGCTTGAATGCATTACGAGATAGTTTGCCAAATATGCTTAATATTGACAGATACACATTGTAAGATGATGGGAGCTGTATTTAGGCCAAAGGATTTGCGAAAGGGTTACGAGAAGATCACAGAGGATGCGATTAAGGATCTTAGTCCTGATACTAAAGATAGTGTGATTAAGCTTTTTGAATCTTGGGACGATATAAATTCAGGAGAAAAGTTGAAAGAGATTTTGGGTCAAGACAAAGCCGAACAGTTATTAAAAAAGATTAAACAGAAAAAAGTTGATTTAACTGATGAAGATCGAAGAGGATTAAACAGCATCTTAAGGGAGTCCCTAACATTTGATTAAATACCTATCGTTTGCAGCTAGTAATATTTTCATAGTATGATAAAAAAGAGACTATTTCGATACTCCGATGAGGTTGTCAAATAGTAACCTGATTTAGTCCTTAAACTAAGTTTGTTACCATTATATGCAAAGGGAAAATATAAAAATGAATAAATAAATAAATTGTCCAAATAAGTAGGGGTGGTTAAAAATATTTGAAAGAAATAATAAGTCAAATTTCAATTAAGGGAAAAATAATTAGACTAGTTAGAGGCGATATCACAGAAAGAAACGTAGACGTAATAGTGAATGCTGCAAACTCTTATTTGAGACATGGAGGAGGACTTGCTGCTGCCATTGTAAGAAAAGGAGGAAAAATAATCCAAGAGGAGAGTGACAAAATAGGCGTAGTACCAGTTGGTAACGCTGTTATAACAGGTTCTGGAACGTTGCCATGTAAAGCAGTTATTCACGCAGTAGGACCAAAAATTGGTGAAGGAAAAGAGGATCAAAAGCTAAGATCAGCTATGAAAAATGCATTAATACTTGCTCAAGCAAATGGATTCAAAAGTATATCTATTCCTGCCATAAGCTCGGGAATATTTGGTTTTCCTAAAGATAGATGTGCAAAGATATTGGTTAATGAATCAATGTGGTTTATTAAAAACTCCAGCTCGAAGTCAAGAGGTTGTTGTCTTGAAACTGTAGAGTTTTGTATTCTTGATGAAGAAACATTGGAAGAGTTCAGGATGGAATTTGATCGTATGAAGGATAGTCAAATGTTAAATTGACCAGTGATATTACATACAATATGTTCTTTTAGAGCATATCCTTGCGATTTCATATATTCTTCTCATTACGTTCTTAACTGGGCTGAAATAACTTTGACAAGAATATGATCAAGGTTCACGGGTATGCAGCTGAGCAGGCTAAAGCGCCCCTTGGTCCATACACTTTTGAAAGAAGGAATCCTGGAGAGAATGATGTGGTAATTGACATTCAATATTGTGGCGTCTGCCATACAGACATACATCAAGTGAATGATGAGTGGGGAGGAAGGTCAACCTATCCTATGGTTCCAGGACATGAGATCACAGGTATAGTTACGGCAGTTGGAACAAAAGTGAGACGCTACAAAATGGATGACAGAGTGGGCGTTGGCTGTTTTGTCGACTCTTGCCGAAAGTGCGCCCCTTGTCATGAAGGAATGGAACAGTATTGCGTGGAGGGACCAAACTTGACATACAATGGAGTTGAAAAGGATGGAAAAACTAGAACTCAAGGAGGTTATTCCAACAAAATCGTGGTAGATGAAAATTACGTCCTTCAGATTCCTGACAACCTACCTATGGATCGTGCAGCGCCCCTCCTCTGTGCTGGTATCACTATGTATTCTCCCCTCATGCATTGGAAAGCAGGTCCAGGAAAGAGAGTTGGTATATTAGGTCTGGGTGGATTGGGTCACATGGGAGTAAAAATAGCACATGCTTTAAATGCCGATGTCAGCGTGTTAAGCCATTCACAAAAAAAAAGTGATGAAGCCAAGAAGATGGGTGCAGAAAAATTCTATGACACATCTGAAACTGACAATTTGAAGAGTCTGGAGGGCTATTTTGATCTGATCATCAATACACTGTCAGTAGAAATTGATTGGAATCGTTATCTGAATCTGTTAGCCCTTGATGGGACTATGGTCGTAGTAGGGATTCCGGAGAAGGAAACGCTACTTGGCGCATCATCGCTAATTAATCCTCGTCGCAGTCTTGCAGGATCTGTTATCGGGGGAATACGTGAGACCCAAGATATGCTTGATTTCTGTAATAAATATAACATTACAAGTGATATTGAGCTTATCCCAATTCAAAAAGTCAATCAAGCTTACCCAAGGGTTGTTAGTAGTGACGTTCGCTACCGATTTGTTATAGATACAAAGTCATTAAATGACTACACTGAGCAACAAACATGGTAATGCAATAGTTATAAATTGTATCAACGTTTGGATAGGAATCGATAACAATATGGTTCCTGGATGGGCTCATAAAGTAATTCTCCTCAATTTTACATCTATAAAATTTTTGTTTTTGAATTTCTACTAATCTTCCTGTACTCAATCATAATACATTGGGCTCATTTGTCAACGAGTACTAAATTCTGGTGTCCACTACAAAAATTAATTCCACTAAAGATAAGCCTAGTCGACATTAAAACAGAAAAATAAGACTTTAACATTAGAAATAACAGAAGCTTGGTATTAGTAATAAAGACGTCTTACTATACTTAAAGTGGTCGTTTCACCAATAATGAATTATGAATTCAAAAATGATCAAAAAGGAGATTTTAAAATGAGTATCATGCTAGATGCCCCATTCTCAAGAACAAAACACATTACAAATTCAAAGCATGTTGAACCTAAGACCTTGTCTATATTACTGATATCAGTAGCAATAACACTGGCAACTGTATTATTGATGTCCGCTGGCCTATCGTACACAGATGGTATGATGAAACAATATTCTGCATGTAGAGATAAAATAATAGGCTACGAACAAAGTGGAATTTACAGGAGTCCAGAAGAGTTTAGATTGGCGTTATCATCCTGCGACTCAAAATAACGACATAAGCTAATATATTTTTTAACCCTTTTTTTCAATAACTTAAGAAAAACTAATAGGCTTATCAATCAGCGTCTCCTAGACATTCTACAATTTTGCGTTATTCATACCAACACCGAGGTACAATTTGAAGATAGAAATTCACTTAGCTTAACATAAATAATCGAAATTTAAATAACTGAAAAAGCAAAATTATCATTATTGGCTACCAAAACGGTTATGGGTTACACTAAAAATCT
This sequence comes from Thermoproteota archaeon, assembly GCA_046729135.1. Taxonomy (GTDB): domain Archaea; phylum Thermoproteota; class Nitrososphaeria; order Nitrososphaerales; family Nitrososphaeraceae; genus TA-21. The sequence continues at coordinate 3,542 of JBKPGB010000188.1, forward strand.
AAAGGATAATGAAAAAATATTTCTAATTTGTGATCAGTGTCTATGGAATGTAACTTGTGTTAATAAATTATATCTGCAGGAAATCCTTGGAACTAACAACTTGTGTCCAGTTTGCAATCAAGAGAAACTGTCAAGTTTTCCTGTCAAACCAGATCATTCATTTAATTTTACTGATCCCAACAAGGGATGATTTCTGCTAACTTTGGGAATAAAAAATAAATCATAAGGTCATTCAAAAATTAATCGCATTTTATCCTTAAAATGATTTAGAGTACGAAAAATGTAGATCCTTATTAACCATTTAGAAAACTTTCTAAATCAACAACTGATCGGAGGTAATGAATCGAAGACAATGGACTTCAAGCACAGTCCAAAAGATCCGACCAGTTGTACTAATACTTAACATGAAAGTGACATTTAAAAGCAATGATAAAGGTAAAAAATTCCAAAATTGAGTTCTACTTTGCAAAATTAGTCATAATATTCTCTCTTAACGTGTAACCAATAATTTACTTAATGATATATGCTTAAAACCCTAAATTCGAACTACTGATACATTATGCGTTAATTTATTAAGCTATTATACTTGATCTTTTTCTGTCTCTATTAAGGATTTAATTATTGTAGCATTTACGTCATCAATATCCAAATTTTCTTTTAAATAACGTGCTAAGTCGCTAGGTGTAATTATGCCTAATGGTTTGTTTATGTCCTCATCCTTTACTACAAGCAAATGTCTGACTTGATTTTGAATCATTATATCAGCTGCAACTCCCACTTCCGAAATCGCATCAGTTGTGACTAGAGCATCAGACATAATATCTCGTACTGAGCTATCTCTACTGCTCGCATCATGAACACATACTTTTCTTACTAAATCTCTTTCTGTTATTATGCCCACTGTTTTGCTGTTAGCGTCAATAACTACTAGTGAACTTACATTTCTGTCGCGCATTTTCATCGCTGCTTCTTGGGCAGATAAAGATGCCTCAATAGTCTCTAGTTTTTCAGTCATTAAATCACCTATTTTTGTCAAATTGTCTACGCTAAATAGAATTAATTGTTATCCATATAAAGATTAGCTGAGACTTAATTGAGTTTTTCAAACTTTCTGGTCTTGAGTTTCTAATTTTCATTCATTTTTTATGGTTCATAAATATCGCTAGCAATGTAAATGGTATTGATACTACCACAGTTACTACATACAAGGCAGTTAGAGAATTTGTGTCTAGGTGATATCCCAAAAAGGGTAAAAGAGGAATTGGAAAGAGGAACAGGAGCCATAATCCTCCAATCAAGACTATGAACTTCCATCTTTCTCTGAATCTAGAATATGACATGCTTATGATATCATTATATAGGAATTGAGATATTAAGTTGTTAAGGTAAAAATTAGGAAGAAATTGTTATTGTCCCTTTCATGGTGCTTGGATGATACAGACAATGGTATTCTAGACTTTCTGCTTGGTTAGCATTTGCAAATGAGAGTTCTCCTGATTTTCCAGGCTTTATATCACCACTAGACGCAACTTGCTTTCCCCCCGAAGTTATGATCAACTGATGTACTGAGTCAGTTGGATTCTTTAACTGTATGACATTATCTGCATTTTGTTTAAAGTTTAGTATTGGATTCGTACCCTCCTTGTTGGCCCATGTGTAGATTCCCTTCTTCTCATTAGCACTCAATTGAAGCGAATTGGCTGACAAGTTTTTATCGCTTGTCATGATGTTCTTATTTCCACTTGCGATGGCAGTGTTCATGCTTCCATAACATACGAGTTGGCTCTTAACTGCGTAAGCAATGCCCTGACCTAAAGCAGGTTTTAATATTTGGTGCATAAGTCCGGAAGTTGAAGGACTTAACCATCCTATATAAAGGAATGTTGCTACAATTAAGGATCCCTAAGCCTTTTGTCTTATTCATCAATATTTATTATGCCAGTAAAGATAAGTTATATTGTTTACTTAACATTGGTTACTTAACAAGGTTATCTTATTCTAATATCTATCCCATCCGCGACAATAGTGACGACATCAACTCAGGAATTCAAGAATACTAAAGGTGAAAAGGGTGAATGAATGAAATCAGGTCAATTTATCACACTATTTCTGGATAGATTCTGATTCTGGAGAAAAGGAACGATCGGAAATATTAGGCTTGAAAGCAATTTCCTCTGTAGGTGTTTTGAGTCTGGTTACGTCTCGCTTGAAGAATAAGTCAATTATCCAGTCCACCGAAACTCGCAGTTTCTTTTCTACTGTAGGAAGATTAACTAGATAATATGAACGCCAAAACCACCAAGCTACAAATCCATGAACCTTATGTCCGAGTATAATTCCAACACCATTTCTCTTTCCTATCAACGTCATAACTCCTTTTGTCTTATAATCAAATGGTTCTTTATGATTTTCTTTACCCTTAATCTTAGAGATTAAATTAATTGCAGCAATCTTTCCCTGTCTCAATGCGTGTTGAGCAGTTGGGGGATAAGGCTTCCCTGTATTAGGGTCTGTGACACAAGCGCAGTCACCCAAGGCGATAACACTATCAGTAAATCCAGCAACTTCAAGATAGTTGTTGGTCATTATTCTACCGGATATGTCGTGATCACAAGAAAGAGCCGAAAGTACGGTTTGAGGCTTTCCTCCTCCAGCCCATATTATTGTTTGCGTTTTGATAATAGTCCCTTGATCTAGTTTAACGTTGTCTGAGGTAATCTCAGTCACTCGTGTGTTTAGAATCACTTCAACTCCATTTCTTCTTATCTTCTGTAATGCAAAGTCTGCTAGATCCTCTGTTACTTCGGGAAGTATCCTTCCACCCGAGTTAACTAGTATTATTCTTACATATGATTTTTGAAGATTGTGGTAAAAATATTTTATTGAATCTATTATAAAGTCATTCAATTCGCCTACAATTTCAACACCAGAAAAACCTCCACCAACTACCACGAAAGTTAATAGTCTTTTCCTAAGGTCGAGATCTTCATGTTCAATGTCGGCCTGTTCTAACATACTTATGACATGATTGCGTAAGACTATGGCATCGCCAAGGCTCTTTAGAGTAAAGGCTTGTTTAGCAGCTTCACTGATACCGTAGAAGTTTGTTTCACTTCCCAACGATATGACAAGGTAATCATATTTCAATATATGACTACGCCACTCGATTGGGTTTGTAGGCTTTCCTATTCTATGAGTTATAACGACTTGCTTGTTCCCCAGATCAATTGACTCTACCTCGGTTTCATAAAATTTTGCCCTATTGCAAAATGCTCTCAGGGGTGTTACTATATGCCTTGTCTCTATCATGCCTGAGGATATTTCTGGAAGCATTGGTGTAAAGAGGAAAAAGTTATCCCGGCTTACCAGTGTTATGTCAATTCTAATATCATTCTGAAATGCTTTTTGAAGCTGCCGCAAAACTTCTATTCCTGCAAATCCACCTCCCAAAATTAAAATCCGTATTTGTTGAATAGGTTTTTCTCCATGAACAAGTTCTACATGTTTTTGGTATGAATCGATCCTAGAAAAGGAAATATCACATTTTGTGCACCTATAACGACTGCCAAATTTAATTGATAAAGCAGATGAAGTTACTCCTACAATGATCCCAAAGACAAGATGCATAATAATATAACTCACAATTACCAAGGGGAAGCTATAGTGAGATGATGTTGTACCATATTCATTTGTACCATATTCATCATAGGTTTCTGGCATAATTGTATATAGAATACGATTGATCTCTGGCAGCAAAATTAACATGTAGACAGGTATGAAAAAAATAATTAGGACTACAGTACCGGCGAATAACCCATAAAGCAAACCATTTGAAAGCTTACTTATATTAAGTATTCCAGTTTTATAGAGAAAAACTCCGATAACAATGCCTATTGAAATCGCAGTTATTGTATGAATTGCTATCCCAGCAAAAGCCGCACTAGAGGAATGGACTCCTATGACATGCCCAAATGCTACCCATGTAACATAATAAGGCAAACCCATTCCAACTTCAAATGCAGTCGGAATAAGCATGGCTACGGCTCCTAACATTGCCCCTATTACAACGAAGAATACCTCGCGTTTAAGAGAAAAATCTACTCTTATTTCCGTAGTTTTCCCTTTCATTATTAATTACCTCCAAACCCCCAGATATTTGAATACACAAATAAAACGAGTGCAGTTTTTATATTTTGCTTAAATAAGATCCTGAATTCTTATTTATTATCTTGTAGATAGATGTATCGCCAACACAGATACGGCTTTTGAGGATGTAGTTTTGACTGCGTGGATCAACTCTCCTCTTCTGTCCATTTCTGATGATAGGTTCGAGACAAAAGTACATCTACTGGTGGGTACATAGTCTATCACTACCTAAACGACCCACCAGTATTTGTAATAATTTTTTACTCTCGAAGATACCTAAAATAATTGCAATGGCAAGATCCGGATTCTCAAATTTAAGTGACGGTACTCTTAACAATACAAATAAATCTATCAGTCATAATTTGACGATTTCGAATATCAGCAAACCAGCATCAATTGCATTATGTAGCCGACCAGCCTGAGTAATATTTTCATAATACTTTCACTCTGTCCTTCATATAAAATGAAAATGCAAATTGAGGTAGAATACTCGATAAATCGATTATTGTCATCAATACTTTTATCAATACTAGTTATTGGTAATATTAGTAATATACCCTCCCAACTACACAGTCAGACAACAAACAATCCTACTCTTTCTATTAATGAGGGGGTGTCTAGTGGAGATGTCACGTATAAGAGTGCAATGATATGGGCAAGGGTCAATAATCAATCCATTATGCATATTAAATATGATAATAATTCAGCATTTCTTCATCCTAATTCAACATTAAAGCGGATTGATAATACGACAGATTTTGCAGGAAAAATAAAGGTAGATGATCTCAACCCAAACACAAAGTACTTTTATAAAGTCTGGTTTTCTAGCACGGATAACCGTATTAACAGTTCATCTATTGTGGGAAGCTTCAGAACTGCACCAAATCCTAATTCTAGTGGTAATTCGATAAGTTTCATACTAGGTGCAGATATTGGTGGTCAAAAGTTCTGCCGTGAAGTAAAGGACGGATATCTGATATTTGAAAAAATGAAATCGCTGTTGCCAGATTTTTACATACAGAATGGTGATATGATCTATGCCATTAATGATTGTCCTAAAGAACGACCAGATGGCGGCCAGAATATTCCAGGAAACTTCTCTGGAATTGCAGATTCAAAGGTCGACTGGAAGAATCAAATTCAGGTTCAAGATATATATCTGAAACATTGGGCTTACAACAGGGGGGACCCACATTTACAAGGATTTCTTGGTAATACCTCGATGTACATCCAATGGGATGACCATGAAGTCATTAATGATTTCGGATCTCAATGGACTTACTGGAATTCCCAAAACAAGAACAGGACAGGATACCAAAATCTTGTGCAAGCAGGTAGAGAAACGTTTTTTAATTTCTCTCCTATAGAAAGGAACCAACACGATCCTGATAGAATCTATAGATTGTTTCACTGGGGAAAGAACATGGATCTCCTAATTTTAGACGCAAGGTCTTACAGAAGTAGAAATGATCTTCCAGACACAGAACAGAATAATAAAACCTTGCTAGGCGGGGATCAGTTGTCATGGTTAAAGGAGTCATTGACAAATTCCAATGCCACATGGAAGATAATAAGCAGTGATGTCCCCATGTCCATCCCAACTGGTGCAAACGCATCAAAGTTTGGAAGAGATGGGTGGGCAGATGGAACAGATACTGATTTTTCTTCCAAGACTGGATTTGAAAGAGAACTTCGGGATCTAATGAAGTTCATAGATGACCATAACATCAATGATGTAGTCTTCGTGACTACTGATGCTCATTTCCCTGCCATATTGAAGTATAACGCTGATGTTAATGGCGATGGAGATCCAATTAATGTCTATGAGATTGTCTGCGGTCCACTAAGTGCTATTCGTTTTGGTATACCAGGAATTCCACTTCCCAAATTTGACCTCACCTTTCATCCCACCACCTTATATGTTGAAGGAGGTATCTACAACTTTGGATATTTTAAAATCCACAAAGGTATGGATGGTCTAATGCACCTAACTGCTTCAATAATAGGAGAGGATGGTCTTCCACGACCCAATTCACACATTGATCTCATCCCTCATCAAAACATTAACCAGAGTAAATGAACCAGCCTAATTTTTTTAATGTATCTTTGGTAGTCCAAGAATATATCAGCAAACTTGATGTGTAGAATTCAAATTCAATTATGAATTCTCAGCTTAAGTGTTGACTATAGTAGTAATAGTTGTACTGCGAAAGAATAGTATGAGTATCTTGAAATACGTAAAATCAAACATCTATGTTGTAGGAATGGTATTAGGAATTGTACTGATAAGTTCCTTGTTTTTTGTCCCTCTACAGGAACACTGGTAGTCCTGGACTTTTCCTAAATTTGTCAAAATTGCAGACATACTTCCCCTTTTTTCATTCTCTACTTCAACTGAATGCAGGTCTTTCAGACCCTTTGAAATCCTTGCTATATGAGAAATTTGATTCAAAAACATCCAGCAATAATGTAAGTTTTCCATTATAATTAATAACTAAGTACGAGTAACCCTATTAGCAGAATCGTAATAAATAAGAAAATCAGAAAGTTACATCATTAGTACTATATTTTTCCGTCAAATCAAATTGAACATGCATCTGACAATAAATAATCTAATATCTCCCGTAATTCAACCGTAGCAACACAGCAAACCTTATCGGCGGCACCATAGTATACAAATAATTTATTATCCAAAATACATGCCCCTGTTGGAAAGACTACATTATTGACGTCCCCTTGTATCTCATAATCTTCTTCGGGAGTTAGTAAAGGTGCTTTAGTTCTCCCTAAGATTTTGCGAGGTTCCTTTATATCAAGTAGAAGGGCTCCAGCACTGTAAACATGCTCTGCGCTAACTCCATGATATATTATAAGCCAACCCTTTTCTGTCTTAATGGGAGGAACACCTGCTCCTATCTTTAGTGCCTCCCAACTTTGTTCTGGTTTGACGAGAGGAGAATGCTTTTTAAAATTAGTCATTGAATCGCCTTCCGCTATCCATATAGTTGGTCTATCTGTATTATACTCCGGTCCTACCCAACTACTTGGTCTGTGTAGCATCATGTAACTTGATGCGCCTTCTCCATTAAATTTGGGAAATAGTACAACATCCTTATCCTCCGAACCAAGTATAGTTATTATCCCAAGTCTTTTATAATGAGAAAAATCGTCTGTCTTGGCAAGTGCAGTTGATATTGATGGATTATTTTTGACATAATTCGAAAGCACCACATACGTTACATATGTTTCTTTTTCAATAGTCATTAAGCGAGGATCTTCAATACCGTATCTTTCATAGTCCATCACTGGATATATCGCTACTTCCTTTCTTCTAGTAAAAGAAAGCCCATCGTTACTTGATGCATAACCAATCCTTGATACATAATTACTGTATTCGCCTATTGCTCTGTAAAGCATGTGAATAGTCTTACCATCGTTAAGAACCGAGCAATTAAACACTGCCTTTGATTCCCACCAACTAGATTCATCAGGGACTAATATTGGATTAACCTTCGATCTCTCTAATTGAAGCATTAGGTTCTGAAATCATAATTAGCAAGTACTACTATCCTATAAATGTTATTTAATATTACATAAGTTTGAAAATTCTTAAGGATATTAGTGTATTAGTGTGAATAAATGAATTTTTAATTCTGGCTAGTAGTATCGATTCTTATTCGTATTTTGTTGAATGCGAAAAAGAAAGCTGATAATCTGGTACATTTCGAAAGGAGATTTCATGCGATAAGAGAGAAAACATTAGCAGTTAAATACTATTTTGAAGTATAAAAGTATAGTATGAGTGAGAATTTTGTTAAAGTTGCTGAAGCAAAAGAAATTGCGCCTTCAAGTATGAAAGCAGTTGAAGTAGAAGGTGAAAAAGTCTGTATAATTAACACTGAAGGAACTTTTTACGCGATAGGAAATATCTGTACTCATGTTGGAGGGCCATTGGACGAAGGAACGCTTGAAGGATATGAAGTTGAATGTCCTTGGCACGGTTCCAAATTTGATGTTAGGACTGGTGAGCCAACTAAGCCTCCTGCAGTGCGAGCGGTTCCCAAGTATGAAGTTAAATTGGAAGGTAACAACATATTGGTAAGAAAGCAAAAATGACGATTGTCCCTCACGATAATTTATGTTTTATTACAATTTGATATATTGATTATAAATTAGATATTCTACTAATGCTCCGATTAAATAATCAGTCTTTTGACTGCGAGTTGGATCCGAAATGTTTAGGCAGGCGCATCAGAGAAGTTGTTTAACCGGTACTGTTACCCATTGACATATTTCCCATTGATTCTGCTTCTGCACCTGGCATGATTTCATCCACACCTATTACAATTGTGGCAGTCGGTCCAAATTTTACTTCTTTGTTTGTAGGGTTTTGTAGTGCTATGTCGGTTATGGTTCCATTAACTTGTTTCGTTGATTCAACATCTACATGGTATATACACATTGTTCCTGGTTTGGATAATTCCTTAACCAACTCAAGATTAGCAGGCTTAAGGTTTGGTGCCTGACCTACTAACAATTTCAACGATGTTTCTGATTTGCTATCACAAGGAAGCTTTACGGCAACATGACCTACCTTTATCATATATGGTGTAACATCGTAAAGATGAATATAATCGCCTGCCGGAAGTGTCTTACCTTCAAGAAGAATGGTTTGTGAATCTCTTACCACGGTTCTCTCAGAGCCTTGGGCATTTGAATATTGAGTCGCGCTTGAAAATAATATGGGAGTTAAGATTGCTACTAACGCCAGTGATGATAATAATGCATACCCTCTCATCATAAGAACAGGAAGAAACCGAGGTATTTAACACTTGTAGTACAACCATCGATGAGTGGACCTAGATTTAACTTCGAGGTTAGTCCATGAACACTTAAGAAGTATAATGTCTATATTAACTTAAATGAAATTCTCAACTACTACAATAACGACAGTAGCTTTGGTTGTAGGAGTCCTCTTTGGACTTACATTCACAGGATTCACTTCGATCAGAGCACAGAATATGACAGCTCCAAATAACATGACAGGTTCAGCAAATATGACGGGCCCAAACATGACAACATCAGGTACTTCTGGCGGTTCAGCAAAAATGCATATAGAAGAGGCCATTAAAGCCTTGGAGAGTGGAGATAAACAAGCGGCTTCGACTCATTTGACTGCAGCACAACAGGCCATATCTGGAGAATCTGATCAGGCTAAGATGCATTTTGGTGAAGGTATGAAGGCGTTTTCATCTGGAGATTCAAACGGCGCTCTGATGCATTTGAAAGCTGCTATGCAAGCTCTAGGATAGAGTGGGAGCTAAGACAAGACAAATTTAACTCACCAAACCTTATTTTTGAAATTTCTGTAAGCCAAGAGGTTCTATTATTTGCGATAATAGGATATTAATAATTGCAGCTATTTTTATTGTAGTTTGTATCGATAGTGAATCATGGGAAATGAATCTGATAAAGAAGAAGCTCAGGACAATGAAAGAGAAGAAATGAAAGATGAAACCCATGAATTAGAAGACGGTGAACAAGAAGAGGCTGAAGAAGAGGAAGAGGTGGAGGATGAGTGATAATAGCAAATGGTGATCCTATTCCAATCAAAAATTTGTCCATAATTGTTTCCCCTATCAAATCTAATCACATTTACTCAAACGGATCCGAATTGTTGACGATCTGGGTAGGAAAAAAATGATAGTATATTATTCAATTGTAATGCTGACACAAGTATGGAAAAAAGGATTTTAGATTTGATAAGGTGTGCAAGGATTGGACATCTCGCAACAGCATCTTCTAATTTGCAGCCTTATCTTACACCAGTAGTATTTGTTATTGAACAGAAAAGTATCTTTATTCCATTGGACGATAAACCTAAGGCCACTACTGTCAAACAGCTGAAGAGGGTAAAGAACATAACTGAAAATCCAAGGGTTTCCTTTCTTGTAGATCACTATGAAGAGGACTGGAAAAATCTTTGGTTTGTTATGTTAATTGGACATGCCACATTACTATATCAAAAAGGAAAATACCAAACAAATGAAGAGTTAATTAGAATTCGGAGTATGCTTGTGGAAAAGTATACTCAGTATACAAAAATTGGAATTGGAAACACTTACATCAAAATATGCATAGATAAAACAGTATACTGGAAATTTAGTCAAAGCAGCAAAAATGGTAGTAACTATAAACGTAATAGGATGATTTCATCTCATATCGTTTAATCTCATAAATATACAAGTCATCATATAACTTGGTACCAAGCTAAGGTAAATACTACTTAACATGAATAATGCGATGGTCTCGGTATTCCAAAGCATATGTTGTGTAGTTTTTCTTCTAAATCATTGGACTAAAATTTCAAACCGTTCCCACCTCATCAACATTTCTAATAATAGTCCGATTGAATATGATATTATTTCTAGGTAACGCTCGGCTCAGGGATACAAAATTAAGAGTCAGTTGAAAACAGACAATCATTTCTCAAAGATTATCAATCAAAGCATTTATGTATAATTAATGTTGCAAGCGGAGCTATAGACTACATAGGCAATTTTGAATTATTTTATTATTTACGCAACTGCAAGTTGAAGGCTTCCAATAGGTTAGGATGAATTTGTGTGTGAACTATCATCATAATATCTAGAGGTAAAGCTTTTTTTGAAATGGAGTCATTAAGTTGAGTGAGGCCATTATCCAAATTAGTAACAAAGGCTGTTACATTCTTGTTGTTGTTGCTCATTGTCGTATGCTTAAGTTTAGTGTTAAAGATTTCGGATGCTTTTGCAGCCAGTGCTTGAGCACTCTGGTAGTCTGACATATTAACTAATGAGTAACCAGTGTTCATTTCGCCGCCGTGCTGCGTCATAGTCATTGTATCGGACGAGGTATTCATTGATTGCATGTTCATATTGCTGGGGCCAGAATTATTTCCGGTTGGAGGTTTGTTCATTACCATGGAACCTGGACTGCTGCTGTTCCCAATCATGACCATGTTTGACATATTTGTCATATCAAATCCAACATGATATGCGTTACCATAGTTTAATAGCACACCATCTATCACATTGGCTAAAGCTAACGCCTCGAGCTTTGCATCCTGATCCTTTACTTCCGTACTGCTGCCACCAAATATGTTTCCTAGGAAATTCATGGCTCCCTCCAAAGGGTTTGAAGAGGTTGGTTGCACTTGTGCCATTCTGACACTTGCATCTTCACCAAGCCTTTCATTAAGATCACTTACAAGCTGACTAACACTTTTTACTTGGCTCTCTGAAGATGATGATAAACTTTGAAGTTGAATCATTGCGCTTCTAAGATCACCGGCTAATCGAGGGTTGTCTTCTGCAATTTCTACCAATATCCTTGGAGTCAGAAGGGAAACTGTCTTATTTGCATGATTTTGAGCCAGAGACACGTTATTATTTGCCAGGTTTACCGGAACGAGCCCTAATTCTGCTTGCATCTGGCCTATAATCCCTACAAAGTTTGCAGTTTCATTTGGAGTAAATTGATGAGCATAAACTTTTACATTGTAAAAATTATCTGTGTTTAAAACCATCAAGCTAAAACAAAACAAGAGTAGAACTAGAAATTTGCCCCTTTGAGTAAAAGTTTGTATCAAATTTAAATTGCTCCTTTTAATGGATGATCTTGAATTACTTAACCGTTTTAAATCTGTTAAGGTTTAGAATTATCTATTACGAATGACACTATTAATATCCACTTATTTTTAATTATAGTCTTGTCATGAGGATTACTCACCTTATATCCTGCTTTAGAATGCTCATTTATTAACAACGTTGTTTCAAGACCCAAATTAAATTAGATGAAAATCATAAAAAGACACTTATAATACCCTCTTCAATTGTCAGAGATGTTAATTTACCAGAGCATTAATATGCCCTCTTTACAATAGTATCTAACAAATAGTTTGATAAAAGCAAAATGTGGTCATATAGTTGAAAAAAAATACATAGATGTACATAATGGACTATGTAGAAAATGTCATTCTAATTTTTCGTATATACTAGATCTAGTATCAAAATACGGGGAGGATGCATTAGTAGAGTACTGGTATGCCATGATACTTACTAATTTATCAGCTGGGGTAAACAAGCAAGAATCTAATTGTTTGATTGGGCATTTAATTGAATTCTATCAAAGACAACTAGTCATGGTTCCCTCAAAGGAGAGGTATATAAAAAAGATGCTATTCATGTTGAATTCATTACGGGAACCGTTTGATGTTGAATCCATTAAATGATATTTGACATTTGACAAAGTATTAAATTTATGATTTCCTTCTTTGAAAAATCCTGATGTAACAAAATGGTTTCGACGGTCCAAGACCAACACATTGATATTTTTAACTTTTCATTTTCAAAAATATAAAAAAATCAAAACATCAATTTAGGAAAATAAATTCATAAATAGAAGCCTTTTTCTTGATTTATTTGTTATACTATTTCACCAGGAATCGTGGGTTTTGGAACCGTTCTATTCTCTATCAAACCACCAAACGACGTGATATTTGTGGAATTTGAATTGGTAGTTTTGCAGGGTTGATCATTAACACAAATTGTGGTAGTGCAATTTCTATTTTCACAACTAGTAGTCACATTTGCTTGAAATTGTGCATACGCATATTGCAGAATTGCACTACTTAATGCTGCAAGAGCCAAGCTTATAATTGAGATATAAAACGCAATGAGAAAATAAGAATTAATTTTCGTCATTGTACTTGTCTTTATGGTAGACCCAGATTTTATCTTTCCTAAGGTTTATTGGCTAGATATATTTATTTGTTGGTGTCCTGGTATAAATTTCAATCCAGTTATTTCAACCATGGTGAATATGCTAGAAAATAAAATGCAGGGTGAATAGAAAGACCCATGATTTTTTCTGGTTTTATTTTTAGAATTACCCTTTTATGATCCGGTTTGCGATAGTAATACTTTCCAATTCCAAGATATCGCTTGGCAAGCTTTTTTAAATGTTCATCAGCTCCTTCACCCATGCGTTCCACGACCTTTCCTTTTATAGATACCATATTGAAAGGATTATTTTGTTCCACTATAGACAATGCTATCCTGTTGTCTTTCGATATGTGTCTGATCTTTGCTGCTTCTTCGAACGTGTTAATTAAAATAAAATCATCAACCAACTCTGCCCAAACTGGAGTGATATGAGGTGAACCATCTCTTGATAATGTTCCCAAATATGCTAAATTTCTGAATTGGAATAGACGGTATAGCTCGTCTTTACTCAATTCAGTCACTCCAGCAGATAATTTAGTTTTTGAAACACTCTCCTTATCAGTATTGGGAGGAGGAACATCTACTATCTCTACAGATGTCAGAATCTTATTCTTGTCGTAATTATCATCATTTTGCATATATATTACAGAACAGTTACGAGATATTAACATTGTTCTAAAGGACTCCCTTTGTATAGGAAACAACTTGAATTATTCAGAAAAATTGGAAACTACTTCACAGTTAACCCCTCTAAATTTTAAACATGTTCAATTATTTAGGATATACAAGTTATAATTATTTATTGGATGCATTAAGGCTATCGTAAAAATGTTATAGTATAGAATAAATGTTATAGTATAGAATATGAGAATCTTCTTAAAGCAGGCACAGCAAAAACTTTACAGTTATGTCTTCTGACTCTAGACATAAAAGTAAATTTGATGGACGTATAGGACTATTAAAAATATTTGCTGGTATTATAAATCCCAGCGAAAAGAATGAAATAGACATAACCCTCAGCGTCCATGGAACAGTCGTATCTGGAAAGATGATTGGCATGAAACGATATTACGAAGAAATAGGGAAAGTATTCATTGATGCAATAACAGATACATCTCCTGAAAATAAGTCTCCTTCTAAAGAAGTGTTAACGATGCTATTTGAGAAGATAGAGCAATTAAATCAGAAGGAGCTAGAACATGGAGAGTTCGAATTTAATTATATATTTATGAGAAATACAAGAATTTACAACGGTGGACAAGTTATCCCTTCCACTGGAACTACATACTGGATTGAAAAAATAGAATCTGTTGATGGGTTCTTTCTTGGTATGGTATAACGACGAGTGATCTAATAGTTTTTTCATTTCCACATCTCACACTTGTTGCGATTTTATCCTTCTGAATAAGTAATCAGTTGGGTTTGACCGCTTGCCAGCAAAATCATACATGAAATATTTCTTAACTTTATAGCCAGTTTGTCAATTAACTATCTTTGGCAGGGTTCCTTAACAACTATTAAATATTGTTTTGAAGATTATGATATGACGTAAAGTGAATAATAGGGTTGCTGATTCATGCGATCACATGAATAAAGTTAATCAAAGTATCAATGGTAATACAAAAGGGTGTGAGGAATGTGAAAAAATCGGATCTGATTGGGTGCATTTGCGCCTTTGCTTAAGATGTGGTCATGTAGGATGTTGTGATTCTTCTGTAAATAAATATGGAACAAAGCATTTTAAATCTACGGGTCATCCAATCATAAGATCCTTTGAGCATGGTGAAAAATGGAAATGGTGTTATGTCGATGAAGTTTTCATTAGATAGGAATAGAAATACTATTACTAGTAAACAAAAGAAGATATGATTGTATGAGTTCCAATAATAGTACTGATATTAACAATCAAGTGAAGCCAAAGATTCTGCCACTACCAAATGGTCCATATTACTTGATAAACGACATGCAACCTAAAGTAGTTGATAATCTTAAAAATTTCAAGGGAGAACCTCTATCGACTACAATAGGCATTGCATTATGTCGTTGTGGCGCATCAAAGAACAAGCCATTCTGTGACGGTACACACAGCGTAATTCGATTTTCAAGTAAGAACATGACTTTAAAAGAAAATGATCCCAGCAAAATATCTCCCAAGGACAAGAGACGTGATTATACCGGTAAGGAAATTACAATACATGATAATAGGAAGATTTGTTCTCATGCAGCAGAATGTGTTAATAATCTTCCCTCTGTATTTAAATTAGGATCTAGGCCTTGGATTAATGCCGATGGATCTAAAATGCAAGATATAATTAACACTGTACGAAAATGTCCCTCCGGTGCTCTAAGTTACTCCATTGATGGAGTTGAATATAGAGATCCAGAGGAACAAAGAAATCCGACAGTTATGGTATTAAAAAATGGACCTTATCATATAACAGGAGGAGTAGAATTAATTAGTGAAAATATCGAGTTTGGAGAAGGGGCATCAAAAGAACATTATACGCTTTGTCGTTGCGGTGCTTCGGAGAATAAACCCTTCTGTGATGGAACGCATAAAAACATAAATTTCAAAGATGAGTAAGAAATACAGAGGACTATTCTAACCGATTTAGATCTGGAAAGTGTGTTTCGGAGAATTCTGAAACCAAATCAAGATGTTGTCAGAACTGCTATTCTTAATATTGATTACTATTTTCGACTGTTCTGTTGCCAATGCTAATTGTTAGAATCTTGTTGATAGGACTTCCGGGGGAGTGTTGAGGACTTAATCCTCCACAAGTCTGTCATTCCCTTCATTCGTTCACAATATAAAGATCTTTCTTAATTGACAGTAACAGCGCCATTCATCCATGGATGTACAGTGCATATATAATGATATGTGTCTGGTTTTTTTTGCGTTCAAAGAAAAATCTACATTTCTATCTCATCCAATAAGCCTCGATTAGATACACGATATAATCTATCTCTATTGGCATAGAAAATTATGTTTATCATATCAATAATAATTAAAAACTGAAAAATGTTCATGTTGAAAGGAGGTTATACTATGGCTGCTTTTATCCTGCCAAAATAGGATTTCACATTTGGTCTATAGAGATAATAAATTATAATTCCATTTATTATTAGACCCCCCATGCTTCCGATACTCCCTGCTACTATAGATACTATATTTAAGACTGAAGATATGATGTTAATAATAATAGTAACTATCCACGCCCATCCCTTACCCTTCAATAAACCCCACGCGACTACAAAGTTTGCAATTCCAAGGACTATTAACATAGCTCCAAGTATTCCTATAAATCCCCCCAGTACAAACAACGGGTTTTTTGGAATGGTAACTACAGTACCGTTAACATTAAGTGAAAGAGAAGTATTTGAAATATTGGTAGCATCATTTACCTTAATCTGACCTATAAAAGGCGCTAATGCGACAAGACCCATCCCTCCAAATAGAAGGAGGGCCCCAGCAATTATTGCAAGCACAGCGATTATCGTAACACCCGTAGGACGTCTTCTTTCCAATCCTACTTTCTAGAATGTAGAGAAGGATAAATAGATTTGGAACCATATTGTGAAGCGATACTTTGTGGATGGAATTGCCTGTGTTTTAAGTCGACTGGTGGGAGAGTTCAGAAGTTTTAGGTGTTTGGAAGATAAGGTTCCCACCAGTTGTATGAAGAGTGAAATAATTCAGGTGTAGTAAATATAAAAACTTCAGGAAACTTAGTTAATTCAATTTCTGCAACTTCCCCTTTTTCCGTAGTGTAATTATTTCCTATAGCGGTATTGTGAATGTAACTTAACATAGTAATGGTTGGTGATAACCAGAAGTCCTTCTGGATTCATGAATTATCTCTTATTTGTCTTCAGTCGGCTTTTGCCCTTATTTATAATAGTTCTAAATTCTAATAATAAACGGATCCAAAATGTTAACAATTCAATTCCTGATGGACAATTCTAGAGTAAACGATCTACAAACGTCTACAAACGTTCTCAGATGAAAAATTGAAATTCAAATAAGAGACAAATAAAAAAATTCTAGACTTGATATTTTAAAATTGAAAAAAATAGTGGAATTTATTATGTAATTAGATGTTTAATTATTCATTTTTTGCATACTTCGTCATACCTGTGAAATCAATTGCAATGCATTTCTCATCTCCAACCACCCACGCGTTGTGGCCCGGTGGAACGACTCCAACATCACCTGGACCAAATTCTTCTTCTGTACCATCGTCCATGACAACTTTCATTCTTCCAGAGACCACATATTGGGTGTGTGGTGCTTCACAACTATTTGTTTTTGCTATTGGTTTGACGCATTTTTCCCAGCTCCATCCGGGCTCCAACTCGGCTCTTCCTATCGTAACATCATTCAAACTCGCGATCTCTACTTTACCCTTCTCAAATGCTCTTGTCTCGTCCGGTGCGTTATTAAGATTTTTTTTAATGATCTTTGCCATTGAATTTCAATTCTCAGATCATTTGATAAGTATTAAGCATTTGTCAACAGCCTATAATTGCCCATATCATGAGACCTATCCGGCATCACAGGACATAACATTTTAGTTAAAGATGTGAATGGACTTGTCCACAAACGAATGGTCTCATCGCAACGGAATTCACTTTGTGTATGGATAAATCCCAATTCATTTTCAGGCACAAATTTGTCTTCATTTTTCTAGTTGAATCCGATTTTTTAACAATATTATTGCCGACAATCTCATATATGTAATTTAAAATTTGTTAACTATCGTTCATCATTTGTTTAAATTAAATTAAAATGTAGAGATGCATTAACCGTATCATATTTTGGAGGAAGACAAATTGCCTAGCAAAATAAGCATTGTTGATTGGATATTCTATCAAGTTTGCATTAATGAAAAATAGAATGTACAGCACAAGTATCCTGAAGTTAAATGAATTTGAATTCTAATATTTTATTAAAATTCCAACATTAAAAATATCAATTGCTGTGTATTTATAGGAATGAGATTAAACTAGGCTTTATCTGCTTGAATAGCCGTAAATAAGTTATGATTTTGGAAAAAACGAAAAAGGAGAATTCAAAATGAGTATCATATTAGATACTCCAATCTTATGGACAAAGAAAGTTACAAAGGCAAAACATGGAGAACCAAAAACCTCTATTATACTACTAATATCGGTAGCGATATCCATTGCAATTGTTTTGTTACCCTTTGAGATATCAAATACAGAAGCATGGCTGGAGCAATATTCCATGTGTAGAGACAAAATAATAGGATTTGAGCAAATGGGATTATATAAAAGCCCCGATGATTTCAGATTAGCGTTGTCCTACTGTGACTTAAAATAAAAAAAAGTCAGTCCTATTTAGTGAGGGCTGACTGACAGATTTTTAAAATTATTGCCAATAGACTATTCAATAAACTTTGATAACTAATTTTCTTATTTTTCGGAAGTGTAACTTAGGTAAGGCAAATTCTTGTAATTAGTAGCGTATAATTAGTTGTGCTTTACCTTCGTAGGTTCCAACAGGTTCGGCTGGTGGGAAGTAGTCTCATTATCACGGCTCCAATGCAATTTATCCCACCAGTTTGAGTGAATTATTTCTTTCTGATAGGCCGACAACTTAAGGAATTGGAAATAACGGAGTGAAGTAAGAGAATAAAGATATTCGCGCAAAAGAAATAAGAGTTTAGTCAGAATGCAATACTACATGCTCGTAAATTCTTACAACTTTCTACGTGAACTTTCTTCGAATGACCTTTTATAATATGTCGTTCCAAAAAATATGAAGCCTAACACACAACTGGTGGGAAATTGGTTGTTGTTCTTGTTCATGCAATCAAATTAACTCCTCCCATCAGTTGTTAATTTTGACCTTCTTATGCACTTGATAACTATAAAAATATTTGTATTTCCTATAAGGTTATTGTAAAATATCTGTATTCTTAGAAGGTAACATTAAGAACATCTTAAATTCGCCGATGATTCAAATATCGTTTCGTCTGGTAGTTTGGGTTAAATTATTTTATATTTTGTTGTGAATAATTAACATACGCTGGGTAACATCCACCGGTGGGATTCTCTGTCAGTCTAGACTTTCTGTAGAACTCACCAGTGTTTTACAAATGTTATATTTGCAGCCCAATTGAATTTAAAGGAATGTCCATCCACACTATTGATATTCATTGTCTTAGCCGCATTAATATGTCTCTTTGGAGTGGCCTTGTTAGGTATGATAAATATTTTCAAGAGGCTGAAGTAAAAGATTGCGATTTTCCGAGCAGAGCTTTGAACGCGACTCAAGGAACTTGTTTTCAGTTTTCAGCCTTAGCGATTAGAATCATATAACATATGTACTTTCAATTTCTTTCTTCCCCGAAGTACGAAAATTTATACATTCCGGAACTCCCTCTCCTTAAGGGACATTGCATATTAAATCTTCATTAGTCTAATTAGATTCTATAACTATAGAACGAGTATTACAAACAGAAATCACAAACAGAAATCACTGAATCGAAGAAATGGCTTGATAGAGAAAATGACGACAGTAACTATAATGAACTAGACTTTTTCAATTTTGGAGGCTAATAAATTAGTGAACTAAGTATATTGGATTGGATATATTATCATGTTTGTAGTAATGAAATAAAAAGGCTATAACTGTCATGAATTTTGATTAATTGTTGCAATGTGAAGAATCATAATGGTAGTGTTAAATGGTAACTTCATTGGCAACAAAATTTCTAGGAACCAAATAATTGTATCAAAATTCCGAATTATTTTACATATCATTTTTCACTGAAGACTTAATTATTTTCCCCTTAACAAGATCACTTATTGAACTACAAAGGAGTGCGTGTAATACTCACTACATTGTCAATGGCAACCCTTGCAGTGACCATCATGATTTCATATAGCCCACTGCGAGCCGAAGAGACTAAATCAGGCACCTCAAACGATTGGTGTTATATTTCGGCGTTTCCGGAAGACCGATCGGTTTGCTTACCAAATCATAAGGAGTGCAATAAAGCACAGTCATTAGACGTTTTCGCAGCAAGTTCCTGTTTCAAGAGGTTTTTTTAACTTTAATGGACGTGTATATGATTGGAATGTTCTGGATGTCATCATCACACAATTTTTCTAACTTTAATGGACGTGTATATGATTGGAATGTTCTGGATGTCATCATCACACAATTTTTCAATGACAATAACAAGACATGAAAAGAGATTAAAATTAGATACTTGTTTCTCCACATTCCCTGCAAAATTCAATGAACTGTTGTTGTGTTGTAAAGCATTTCACACAGAAACATACCTACGTATCGAACACATTCGTCAAAAGCTATATCCGCAGCGAAATATAGTAACGTCTGATTTTGTCTGGAACCGTCAGTAGGAGTCTTCATTTTTCTGATCGCCCTGGCAATAAATGGAATTTGAAAACAAGGTGTCAATTAAGAGAATAAAGATATTTGATGATACAGTTTAGAGTTTGGATAAAAAAGAACTTTGCTGCTTCAAAAATTCTTAAAAGATTCTACGCAAGCGGTTTTATAGTATGTAGTACAGAAAAATACTAGTCTGCATCCCCTCAGGTAAAATGGTCTTTAGGATGATATAGGAGTGATAAGCATCGAATGTCTTCAAATAATAGAATTGTTAGTATCGTAGACGACGACCCAGGTATCACTATGTTCTTTCATGAGGCTTTACGAACTATTCCAGGAATTACGATATTTACCTTTACAGATCCTATTTTGGCACTCGAACATTTTGAAATGTATGGTTACGCGTATGTACTGGTAATATCTGATTATAAAATGCCTGGCTTGAATGGAATGGAGTTCTTAAAAAAGATAAAGGATCAAAATCGCTTCGTAAGAACGATACTAATGACTGCATTTACTATAGATGATAATATATTTCAACAACATACTAAAAAGCGAATCATAAATGGGTTCCTTCAAAAACCGATAGGTTTACACGATCTTGTTAAAGAGGTAAATACCCAGTTGGATTCTTATGAGCTGCAAAAAAAATATCCGTCCTCATGAGAGGAATCGTATAATATAACTACTATTTTGCCAAGTACTAATTCTTTCTGAATTTCAGGATCCTTATGATCAACTTTTTTTCTCTTCGTTTTACATGACAGCCTTCTCTTTCTCGATGATATCAATGCTAAAGATTTGAAAAGAAGATGAATACTCAATTCAGCCCTTTAATAGAACATCAATATTTCAAATCTCAATGTCAATCAATCCCTATCTAATAACAAACTTATTAAAACGCGTGGTTTTGTTTGCTAAACTAGCTCTTGTTGCCAAATTGTGTATAGAACATCAACTTAATATCTAACTTTCACGAAATATTCCAATGACAAAACTCTATTGCCATATTTGCAAGGAAGGGGGACAGGAGTGTGTAGAGGTATCAGAACGTTCTGAACTCCTATTTATGAAATCACATCTGAGATGCCAGACTTGTGGGCGTCCGCTAGTAGTATAGATAATGGTATTACACCCCTTCTTTGTCTATACTAACAGGTAGCAATTCATGTATTGTGAGAACCGATCAAGTGCGATAATCTGATTTATCAATCCTACTCTTTCTGTTTCGATCCCTATTGTTAACAGTACTGTTCTATCCTAATTAAATGCAATTATCGGTCGCCAAATTCTATAACAAAATAAGTATTTTTGCCTGATTGACCAAAATTATCATTACGAGTCAATATTTACATGACTTATCTTCTTTGAATCGGCAATCTTCTATATGAATCTGGTTTTATATGGCTTTAAATACCAATGAATACCAAAGTATATATAGCATTTTGTCCAATAACCTATTACATGTCTACAAACAAGGAAAAAAATCTAGAAATCATTAACATCACTCTTGACGAGACAAAATCTACAGTTAAAAAGACAACAGATGAGGCAATAAAGGAGATTCCGCGCTTTACAAAAGCCGTTAATGAATATCAAGAAGAGAGCATTCAAGCCACAAAAGATATTGCAGATAATTTTCTGGAATCACAAAAAGAGGTTATCCATTCGGTGCAATCCTTATGGGTTCCATACGTTGAAAACATACAAAATTCTTACTGGTCATATTGGACGTCACCAAAAAGGGCTACAGAAAATTATGCAAGAGCAGTAAGCAATATTACCGATAGTACAATAGCTTCAACGAGACTAGCAAACAATGTCGTATTTGCAACTATGGAAACATGGAAAACATCAATACAACATGCAAGAGACAATGCAAAAGAATTTTCACGTCTTAATGCAAACGTCGCAAAGACCTTTGAAAATGTTGCAAAAGACAGTTTAAGAGATTTTTCAGCAAGAGAAGAAGTACTAACACACTCACGACAATAAGCACAACACAGCGATAGATTAATAGAACTAATCTATCCATTTTTGTTTGGTATTCTGTTAGACTAACAAAACTATTATTTTTATTCGAGTGATTATATTCAATTAATTAATAGGGGAGTTTTAAACAGGACTTGTGTAAGGTGTCAGGATTGAATTAATAAGCAAGTTTGTGTAGGAATAAGCTACTCTCTTTACTATCAACTATATCATAGATTGGCTAAATATTACATATGGAGATTAGTGACGACCTACAAAATAGTAAGACATTTATCACTAGGATGTCTCCACTACGCCATTGTAATATTGGAAAGGGAGATAAACTGAAGGAACCGATTCCTGATCTGAAAAAAGATGAAGTCGTTTTTTCCAACAAGTCAGAGTGTTATTTTGTTTCGATGATAGACATAGTTGGTTCCACACAGATCACATCTAAACTATACAACTCTGGGAAAATTACTAAATTCTATACAGTTTTTATCAATGAAATTGCGGATATTGTAAAATATCATGACGGAAAAATATTAAAGACTGTTGGTGATGGTGTCATATTCTTCTTCCCGCAAACCTCAAAAGTAGAAAATGTTGAATCATTTAGCCAGGCATTTGAATGTTTAGATAATATGGTATCATCTCGTCATATCATAAACTCTGAGCTTCATAAACAATTGCTTCCTGCCATCTCCTATAGAATCAGTGCTGATTATGGTAAATTGGAAGTTGCCATGTCTGGAGAAGTATTAAATTCTTATGATCTATTTGGACCGACTATAAACTTTTGTGCCAAGATAAATAAAAAGGCACCACCAAACGGAATAGCCGTAGGAGCTGACCTGTGGAGGATTATAAATTCTTTTTCAAGTCTTGCAAAGCGCTATCACTTTCAAGAAATAAAAGAATTGACCTGGAAAGAGAACAGATATTCCTATCCAGTATATCTGCTTCGACCGTCAATTGAAAAGTATACAACTAAAAAGCCAATCTTGTCAACGAGAAACGATTCTATCAATGAAAGTGGTGCGATTTCCAAAGCGATAACAATAATGCTAATTGATGATGATTCATCTATCTCATTACTATTTACCCAATATCTAAAATCAGCAGGAATGATTGTTGACTCATTTACTGATCCTGAGAAAGCGCTGACACACTTCATGGAATCAAATTATGGTCACTATGATCTTGTTATTACAGATGTTCGAATGTCTCAGCTTAATGGATTTGAATTATACCAGCAATTAAAATCTATTGATCCAGATGTTCGAATAATATTTGTTACCGCACTTGATATTGCTCAAGAAATAACTACGTTATTGCCTGATGTAAAGTTAAACCAATTCATTATCAAGCCGGTAAACCCAAGCGTGCTAATTAATAGTGTCATGCAACATGCGAAAAGGCAAATTAATGGAGTATAACCACAGCAGTTCAAGCCCAAAGAGATGGACACAAAAGTTGAACCCTAAAACAAGAGTTATCTTTGGTAAGAACAATATCATAGATACTGAAATAGGGATTTTCAATAGAGCAAGTAAGAGCATTGATACGTGTATGACCTATACCAGGCCATCACTTGCTGTCTCATTAAGAGCAATTAAGAATGCATTTTTAGCCGCCAAGAGGAAGGGCGTAAGGCTGAGGTATATCACCGAAATCAACCATCATAATATTGAGGACTGTAAGGTGTTACTGAATATTGTTCATGAGCTCAGGCATCTAGATGGTGTCAAAACGAACTTCATGATTAGCGAGGGAGAGTATCTTGCTCCATTGGTTCAAGATAAAAGTGAAGCCATAGCATCAGAGCATATCTACAGTGACATGACTCAAATTGTAGAACATGGACACTGCATATTTGATACTCTATGGAGTAAATCAATTCCTGCTGAGGAAAGAATTAAGCAAATACTAGATGGAGCAGTTCCACGCGAGACTAAGATAGTGAACAATCAAGACGAGATTATGAAGCACATCATTCACCTATCTGAGGTATCTTCTGGTTTGTCAGTTGTATCAAACCATGGGCGGATGAAATCTACTAACAACAGCTTTTTGGAATTATTTATGAAAATAATAGAAAAACAGAGAAGAGGAGAGACAAAGGGAATTAGATGGATTATGAGGGTCGAGAAAGATAGTATTAATGTAGTTAAAAAATTTCTAAGACTAGGTGTTGAAATAAGACATGTTAAAAATCTAGCTCCAATTAATTTTGCAGTCAGTAATCATGGACTTATTGCTACTGTAGAAGAAATGAATGGAGGAGGAATTATCCAGAATCTCCTAGCTAGTAACGAAGGACCCTATATAAAACATTTTAGTGCAATGTTTGAACAATTATGGAAAGAGGGAATTGATGCACGATACCGAATTAAGGATATAGAAGAAAAGGTTGGTATAGCAGAGATTGAAATAATTCGCAATCCTGTGGATTCCATAGCCCGCGGTTGGGATATGGTAAGATCGGCGCGAAAAGAGATCAATATTATGTTTTCTTCTACAAATGCCCTCAAACGCCAAATTGAAATGGGAGCACTACCACTCTTAAAAAAGGCTTCGGAAAGACAAAATATTGGCATAAGAATGCTGCTTCCATCTTCTGATAAGTCAGAACAGCTGATAGAACAAACAAAGTCCAATGTTCCTAAAATAGATATTAGAACGGTGAGTACAAGTCTAGAAACCAAGATCACTATAATTCTAGTAGACTCAAAAAAATGTCTAATATTAGAATTAAAGGATGACAAGCAGAATACATCTTACGACGCAGTTGGTTTATCCACGTACTCGATCAGTCCTACTATAATATCATCTTATTTGGCTGTGTTTGAGAGCTTCTGGAGACAGGCTGAACTGTTCGAAAAGATGAAAGAAGTCGAAAAATTGCAGAAAGATTTTATCAATATGGCTGCTCATGAATTACGAAATCCCATTCAACCTATAATCGGATTTTCGGAATTACTGTATCCTAAAATTGTCAATCAAGAACAACGACGTCTTCTTGACGAAGTAATATTGAATGCAAGGAGACTTGAGAGACTTGCAATAATAATGCTAGATGTCACCCGTATCGAGAATAATTCTTTGATCCTTTCAAAAGAAATTGTTGATATAGGTAAGGTCGTAAGAGATATAGTCGAAAGCTATAACCGTAAATTGGAAGAGAACGCTAAAAAACTAGTAGTAATCCATGATGGCATGAATAGTATCAACACTACGATTGATAAGGTCAGGATAACGCAAGTGATCTGTAATATTCTTGATAATGCTGTCAGTTTCAGTGATGAAGGAAAAATTCGCATTACACTGAAAAAGGAAGAACAAGAGGGACAGAACTTTCTTATCATTGGTGTGAGAGATATGGGACGAGGTATAGATCAAGAAATTTCGTCTAAACTCTTTACAAAATTTGCATCCAAGTCTGATATGGGAACAGGACTTGGACTCTTTATTTCAAAAGGGATCGTTGAGGCACATGGAGGAAAGATATGGGCAGAAAATAATGCTGATAGAGGTGCAACTTTTAGTTTTAGTCTCCCGCTTAAAACTTGAATACTGAATAACGGATAACCTCCATTTTTGCAGGAAATTCGATAGGTATGTCCAGTAATTAATGTGGATGGCGGATGGCGGATGGTGAGTTTTAAGTGCATTCTAAGTCTTCAAGATAACCGAAAGCTCTAAATTGTATAATAAAGGCTAGTAAACTTTTTTATTGATATGAATATTCAAAATAATTAAAATGAGTATGACTAACAAAAAAGTTAACAATGGTGAAGGTAACAGAAAGATAATGAGCGAGATCAAAAATCCTAAGATTAATGAAAGGATATTTCTATTATGTGACCATTGTTTCTGGACTGTAACCTGTCTAGATAAAAGTTATTTAGATAAGACATTAGCAAAAAATAACACATGTCCCCGTTGCAATCAAGATCAGTTGTCTAGTTTTCCTGTAATGCCTAACGATGCATTTACCTACAGCTATTCTAAAAAGAGAGGTATTGAATTAACCTTTGGCGTCAGAAAGATAAAATCATAATAGAGCTCTTCTTGTAATTGAATATAGAATTCCTTGTAAAGATATCTGATGGCATCAAATAACAAAAATATTAAAACCTAAGCTCTTATTCTCCTTCACTTCTTCCACCTAATGGTACGTAAGGTCTCTTGCTGCCTGGTCTCCTCCTTTTCCCTTCTTTTGGAATATGATCAAATCCCTCTTTGTGTCAAGCATTAGCCATTTAGCCACTAAGCTCAAAGTTAGGCGCCGACTGTTCTATCATTCTTTTTTCCCCCAGCCTCCCTAATTGCCATGTCCATATATTGTCTAACTTCGTTATCATCTAACATTGAAGATTCTACTGCTGTTTCTTTCTCCATAGCATCTGCGTGTTGGTGGATATGTTTTACAATCTTTCGCATAATCTCTGCGTTGTCTTTTGCTTTACCTAAAGTACCTAGCAGAGCATACTCCTTTGCATCTTTTCTGGCCAAATGACGCAATTCTGCATCTTGGGCCACTGACAGCGCGACAGAGTATATTCCCATGCTAAAGAGAAAAGAAGCCAGCACAAGAAAGGCACGTGCGATTGCTCCAAAGGGTGGATAAGAATTATTGGTTATCCAGTTATTGGTCGTTGGAGAAACTAAAATGGTTGAGAATGCTGCTATAATCAAATAGTTAATGATCTTATTACGAGAAGAGGTAGTTTGCCGTCCAAGATTTTTTGCTACTAAAATATATGCATAAGCTATTACAAAATCAGCTAAAACCCATCCTGCGGTACCTATTACCCTAAAGATAAGGAACCTGGGGTCCATGTATACAAACTCACTTGCAGTTGACTTTATTAATTGAGGAGCAAATATCCCAAATAAAAAAAGGAAAGGTGGTAAAATTATAATTGTCCAAAATATTGCTCTTCCTATCCGATCCTTAAAATAACGAAGGAAAAATGCAACAGCAACTGTTTCTGCGATAGCAATAGCAGTAACTTGAGGGACAAGAAACACATAGAGATGAATGATATTTTCTATTTTAGATAAGTGTCTGCTTGCCATAGAATTGCTAGAGTGGAAATCTGGATCTATGGAGGGTGGTCTTGAAAAGACTAATACCTTTGTATTAATTGCAGTAGTTTCTATCATGCTGATGCAAAGGAGCATCGATGATACAGCAAATGCCAATATCATGATATTGTGTCGTCTGTTGACACTCGACTTGAACCATGACAAGAATTTGTAAGTGCGAAAACCAAAGAACAAGACGGCGACTCCACTTATTAAGACAATTAGAATTAGCAGGTAAGTGCTATAATGTGAAAATAACACCATTTGAACAATGATAGCTCCAAAGATGACTAAAAGTGCATAAAGAAAAATAGGTGTTGCCTTGTACAGCCTATTAAAAAACGAAGGAGGCTCAAGGTCTTTGCGCAATGCAACCATATAATCTCTAAGGGCATACAGAGCTGCAAAAAATACAGTGATACTCATTGCTATAAATAATATTATACCAAAAGAAGAATTAAGAGACTTTCCCAAAGCGTCAAGAAAGGTGCCAAAGATTACATCGGTAATTATTATGGCCCAAACAATAAACGTCATCAAATAAGTTTTTTTGCTAATGATACTTGTAGTGACTACCAACTGCATTCTTGTAGTCGACACGTCACTATATACTCTTTACTTATTGTTGGAATACTTACTGGTCGATCAGTATGATTAGTCAAATTATCTATTTAATCAATATTATATCCTCTCAGACATAATCAATCAAAAGAACTGGTGGAAATGAACAAGACACATACAACCAATGACCCACCAGTCCTAATGAATGGTTGCGTTATCATGTTATCTCCAACAAATTATATAATGATTCAAACTCAACACAATTTAATTAATAGTATAACCTTTTAGACTCGGTCTTAACGCATCTAGTAAATCGTTATAGGAAGTTTGTTCTTTATCTATCTAATCCATGATTATATAGCTAGACCGAGAATCAGAATCAGATCCAGAACCTTTTTCAAGTTTAAGGGAAGAATATGAAACATAAATAGAAATTATATGATAGAAGGATACTTAAACACTTATGCCTATTTAATTAACATCTAATTGATCTCTTACTCTTTGGTATAGGCTATTCATTGTGACAGGTTTTTCAATAGTTGAGTTTATCACGCCTTCTTCCATATATTGCTGGTACAATTCCTCTTTCTCAAAATTATAAGCACTCATCAATATCGTTCTCATTTTAGGATTCGAAGTCTTTACTTTTTTCAGTAATTCTAATCCATTTAGACCTGGCATTCTTAGATCAGAAATAATTAAAGCATAGTTATGTTTGTTGTCTGTAAAGTGTTCAAATGCCTTGACAGGATCAGTGAACCAGAAAACAGAAATTCCATCAATATTTTGGCGCAAAGCCTCACGAAAGAATATAGCAGTACCTATGTCGTCATCTACTACGCTAACAATTCTGTTGTTACTAGACATGCAAGGCTCAGGTCTCCCACTGGAAAGTCATAACATGTCTGTGAAATTCGTGAGAATGTACTGTAATTTTCCCGGATAGATAGGCTTGAATTGTAACTTTTGTCATGGGGCTCGCTAATGGTATGGATATAGGAAGTTTTATCCGTTACTCATTGTTTGAATACTGATTGGTAGATCAGTATGATTAGTCGATTTTTTTATTTATTAAAATAATCACAAGTGTCTTTGTTTTATAACTTAACCTATTTCCTTTCGGTATTTCTTAGCTTTAAAGCTTTCCTTGATCATTTAGTCACTCAGAGTGACATCCAATGTAGGGGATACTCTTATTATGAGGTTGGTCGTTGCAAAATAAATATTGAAAGAGATCGGGCAGTTGCTGATTCATCCTGAAAGGGGCTTGAATCTATCTAGCTTTGATCCTGATAATACTTTTGGTAAAAGCCGAGAAGATCTAGATAGGGAACTACCAAAGCTTAGTTCAATAATGTCGGATCTACAATACAAACTTTACGCTGAAAATGAAAAATCACTTCTGATTGTTCTCCAAGGAATGGACACGTCAGGTAAAGATGGAATAATAAGACATGTGATTACTGCATTT
>JBKPGB010000189.1:0-4933 GCA_046729135.1 Thermoproteota archaeon
TGTGTTCACTATTAGATCCTAGAGTCAACACTTTGAATGAGGAGATGCTTGTATCTGTTGGAACTGCAATTGCTGAAATAGTAGATGCTAATCACTTGAAATATGACTATATCATACCTAAAGTAGATGATCCTCGTATTACTCACATTGTTACTAACACATTGTAGAATGCGATCCAAATCCATTTGGACAAGAAAATGCAATAATAATAACCGTTCTGAATAGCTTTTCAAAAGGTTCAATTTATGCTATTGGCTATGTGTTAACTAAAATTGGCTGAAAATGTGAATATAGACTCTAACCGGTCATGCGATATCCTAATTGTAGGTGGTGGCTCTGCTGGGCTTCGAGCTGCAATTGAAGCTCATGACGCCGGAGCTCACGTTCTCATAATTAGTAAGAGCAAGAAAGCAGATCCTCATACAGTACTTGCAAGAGGTGGTATCAATGCAGCTCTTGGTACTATGGATCCAGAAGATAACTGGAAGGTACACGCTGCCGATACTCTACGTGAAGGGGAATTTCTTGCTGATTATGAAAGAGTTGAAGTACTTTGCAAGAGGGCGCCCGACGCTGTAAATGAACTAGCTAAATGGGGCGCTAGGTTTCATAGGGAGAAGGATGGTAGATTAACACAACGATTTTTTGGGGCCCACACTTACCGGAGGACTGTATTCTATGAAGACTGGACTGGTCAGGAAATAATTCGCGTATTGCTAGACCAAGTTAGACAGCGGAAAATCGAAATAATAGACCACATTTACATTACAAAATTATTAAAATCAGATGATGTAGGTGAAAAAGAAGAAGTACCAGAAGTCAAGGGAGCAATCGGGATAGATATTAAAGAGAAAGAGATTGTGCTGTTCGAGTGCAAGTCTTTTATACTTGCCACCGGTGGATATACGCGAGTTTATGCCGTTAGTAGTTCAAGAATTTTCGAAAACTATGGAGAAGGTGTGTCTCTGGCATATGAAGCAGGTATAGATTTAGTAGATATGGAGATGGTACAGTTCCATCCTACAGGAATGGTTTGGCCAGAGAAAGCCTTGGGTACCTTAGCTACTGAAGCAATACGTGGCGAAGGAGGTGTTTTGTTAAATTCAAAAGGTGAAAGGTACATGAAAAATTATTACCCGGAAAGAATGGAGCTGGGACCACGTGATGTGGTAGCACGTGCGACTTTTAATGAAATAATTGCCGGTAGGGGTACGCCACATGGTGGAGTTTGGCTGGACGTAACCCATCTCTCCAAGGAAAAAATTTTGGACAGGCTCCCAACGATGTACGAACAATTCAAAAATATTGACGGAATCGATATATCCAAGGAGAAAATGGAGGTCGGACCTACTGCGCATTATTCCATGGGCGGAATACTAGTAGATATAAAGTGTAGAACAAAAGTGAGAGGGCTATTTGCTGTTGGAGAAGTAATAAGTCAGATCCATGGTGCCAACCGCTTAGGGGGAAATAGTTTACTGGATACAGTAGTCTTCGGTAAAATCGCTGGCGGTGAAGCAGCGACATTAGCAAAGGAAGTGGGAGAGAGACAGAAAACTGGGACATCATTGCTAGAATCAAATGTAATTAACCAAAAAGTATTTGACGATGGGATCTTCATGGTTAAGGAACCTATTACGTTTCGCAACGAGATACAAGAACTAATGAAATTCAATGCGGGGATAGTAAGAGAACAGACAAGACTTGAAAAAGGATTGAAAAGAATTTTGGAATTAAGGAAGAAATTTTATTCTAGCGATAACATTGTGAAAGAATTCAATATTGATGATGAAGATGTTGCCTTAACTATGGAAGTAAAGTCTTCCTTGGTTGTCTGTGAGGCCATAATAAGGTCAGCCCTGATGCGACAAGAAAGTAGAGGGGCACACTATCGATCTGATTTTCCAAAGCTAGATGACGAAAAATGGAAGGTAAATATCTATTGCAGGCAGGAAGGTAAACAAATGGTATTGTTTAAAGACAATGTTAAAGAAATCAAAGGACCATTAGCAGATCTGATTAACATCCACATCAAAGCTGAACACCACCGTGAATTCGAATAATTAGATGAGTCGATGATAAGATCATCCTGATTTCGAGTAAATAATGGGAAGGGATCAAATATTTTATCTTATTTTACTTCCTTGTGGAACAGTGATCAATGAAGGACCATATGGAGTGAATGGCAAGCAAAAATGTACAAAATGTGGAGCTTCCTATTTGATTCAGATATATTCATATCTTTATAGATTCAAGTTATCCGTAATTAATCCAGTTCAGTCCTCTTTAACAGAATGTGAATGTATATTCATTAAACTTCGATGCACTTGGTTCCTAAATAGAGTTAATCCTATCCTTCTGGAATGTGGTTGCCCTTTTGCAAATGACTTAGCTAGATTATTAACAAATTCCATTTCTACCTTTGGCGGCATGGGTGGTTCAAATGGATCAACATATGCTTCAATTATAGTTGGTTTTTTTTCTTTCAGGGCTTGATGAATTTTAGATTTTACCTCATATGGCTCCTTTATCACATACGCCTTGCCACCGCAAGCTTCGGCAAATTTTGCGAAATCGATTGGAGAAAATTCTACTGCGAATTCTGGATTTCCAAGGAATCCCATTTGTTCCCACCTAATCATGCCTAATATGTTATTTTTGATAACGATCACTTTGATTGGAAGGTTGTACTGTACGGCAGTAGCAAATTCACCCATCAACATAGTCAGTCCACCATCACCAACAAATGCAATACATTGTCTTTCTGGAAAGGCAATCTGTGCTGCTATCGCGTATGGTAAACCATTTGCCATACTTGATAAAGTACCCGAAAGTGAAAATTTCATTCCTTCTCTTATATCTAGGTAACGAGCTGCCCAAGTAGTATTCGCACCACAATCTACAGAAATTATTGCATTATCTTCTATTTCTTCAGAAACTGCTTTTGCAACGACTTGCGGTTTGATTGGCTTGTCGGTTCTAGTACTCTTTTCTTCCAATAGTTTATCCCAATTTTTCATTGCTTTTTGTTTGGATTTAAGAAACTCGACCTCTGTCTCCTTATCCCTCTGACGCAACAACGGTAGCAATTCAGACAGTACAAGTTTAGAATCACCCACCAACCCGATCTCAACAGGATAACGCAATCCAATGTTATTTGGTTTAATATCAATCTGTACCCCTCTTGCCTGACCTGGTTTTGGAAGATAGTCAACATAAGGAAAGCAAGTTCCAATCATTAGTAATGTATCAGCTTCATTCATTGCATCTGTTGCAGGTTCAGTTCCTAAAAGCCCTAGACCGCCGATACAGACAGGATGATCGTCTGGAATTACTGCTTTACCAAGCAATGCCTTCACAACAGGAGCCTCCAACTTTTCTGCCACATGTATTACTTCATCTCCCGCACCAAGAGCTCCCTGTCCAACCAGCAATACTACCTTCTTGCCGGAATTCAAAATATTTGCGGCATCTTGTAATAAGCCCCTATCCGGTACGGTTATATCCGCGTAAAAGTCTGAAGTCTGACCGGGTACTTTATGTCTGGAGTATTTTCCTCCTAGTTTCATCTCTTGCACGTCTATGGGTATAGTTAAATGGCTAACTCCACGCAAAGATAATGCCGACCTGCATGCTATATCCACTGTCATTTCAGCATGTTCAGGCCTATTTATCATGTTATTATAAACAGTAACATCTGAAAACAGTTGTAAAAGATTAACATCTTGTTGGTAATTAGAATTCATAAGATCAGAATAAGTGGTGCCAGTTATTGCTAGAACCGGGGTATTGTCCATCTTTGCATCATATAATCCATTTAAAAGATGTATAGCTCCTGGTCCTGAGGTGGCGACGCACACGCCCAATTTACCAGTATATTTTGCATAAGCACAGGCCATGAAGGCTGCTGATTCTTCATGTCTGACAAGAATGAATTTAATTTTGTCTGTCCGTCTTCTTATTGCTTCGATAAATCCATTTATTCCATCACCTGGAAGACCAAAAATGACTTCAACTTTCCAATCAAGTAAGGCTTCAGCGATAATATCAGCTGTACGCATATTTTCATACTCGCTCATAATTCATTGGACCACAATGTGATATAAGTGAGTTTATAATAATAGAAATAGTATCTTTATTTTCGATATGTTAAAAGCTACGCAAAAATTGTTGGAGCTTGACCTAAATATTCCAAAACAGGGCATAATAATCAGAGTTTACTGGGTACTAGCATAAATGTATATTTTCGGCGGATGCGGTAATTAATTTAACGTCGATGTAAGAATGGTATTATATTGCTTACCTGAATATATTTTGGGAATGGTTGAACTATAATGAAAGCTGCAAGAATTGTTAATGTAAATGAACCTCTACAAGTACAAGACGTTCAAACACCAAAGCCAAAAGATTCACAGATTCTTGTAAAAGTTCAGTCTGTAGGTGTATGTCATAGCGATGTCCACGTATGGGAAGGTTATTACGAAGGTATAAGCGGGCAGCATTTAAAAACTACAGATAGGGGTGTAAAATATCCTCTTACCCCAGGACATGAAATTGCAGGCATAGTAGATAGTTTAGGTGAACAAGTGGAAGGATTCAGTAAATACGAAAAAGTTCTTGTATATCCGTGGGTCGGCGAGGGAATGTGTCCTGCATGTAAGATTGGCCAAGAGAACCTGTGTGACAAACCCAGATCATTAGGTATCTACAGAGATGGAGGTTATGCAGAATATGTATTGGTACCAAACTACAAGTATCTAGTGAAAATAGGAGACGATATGGATACAGATATAACTGCACCTTTAGCATGTGCTGGACTTACAGCGTATGGCGCAATAAAAAATGCCAACCTAAAGCCAGATGATAATGTTGTGATTGTTGGAACAGGAGGTTTAGGATTGATGGCTATACAACTAGCAAAAGCAGTTACAGG
>JBKPGB010000190.1:0-1222 GCA_046729135.1 Thermoproteota archaeon
TATGGAATATGGGCTTGGACCGACGTAAGAGGGATATGGTATTGGAAGGACCTCTTAAATGAAGCAGGCATTAATTCCAGTAACTTAGAAACTTGGCAAGGCTATATTGAATCTGCAAAGAAACTAAACAATGCACTAAAAGACAGAGAAATACAAGGCACAATACTATTCGACGCTGCATTATCACCTGACCTATGGTACCCATACTTATGGATGCTGGGAGGAAATATAATCGAACTTAAAGGTGGGCATCCTACAAAAGGAGCATACTGGTTTCCAGCGTATAATGGTACTGAAGGAGTAAGAGCCATGCAGTTCATAAAGGAGCAAGCTGATGCTGGAATAAAACCAGAAAATGGAGATTTTAAGAACTTGGATGAAGAGTTTGCACAAAAGAGATTTGCCGTATATTTAGGTGGACAGTGGATACCAGGTTGGTTTCCACCAGCGGAACAAAAAATATCAAATTTTGAAAAGAAAATAGGATTCATACCAACCTTTCCTGTTCCAAATAAAGGTAACCGGACATCAACGATGATGGGAGGGTGGGTATTAAGTATACCTACAGTATCAGAAAACAAGGAATTAGCATGGGAACTGATTACAATAATGCTGGAGCCAAGGATACTTGCACCTTGGCTAGCCGGATATCTGTACCTTCCTACGCAAAAGTCAATAGGTGAAGGAAATTATTCAAAGCTCTTTGAACGGACATTACCCTATTCAAACGAAATGCTTTCTCTAATTGAATTTGGACATGGAAGACCGACTATACCAGAATATCCATCTATAGCTGAGCACATAAGACAAGCAATAAATGAGGTGCAGTATGGGATTAAAGAACCAAAGCAAGCATTAGATGATGCTGCTATGAAGTCTGCAAAAGCACTAGGATGGTAGAAAAAGGCGCAACAAACAGGGCAATTCGATTGGAATAAAACGGTCGATGAATTTGATAAAATAATCAAGTCATTGCTTTAATCTCTTGTTGTCTTTTCCTAGCACCTTCCTACTGAATGAGTTTATTGATATTTGTGCTCTAATGTTGGAGGTTAACAAATGATAGCAAAAATTGAGGACTTGCTGGTTCTAATTGAATCTATTGTCTTCGCCGATTAGTAACATAATAATAGGATAGTATATTAATACAGCTATACAAAGTGCATAAAAATTTTATGGGCATAACAAGGATAATGGAAAAATGAAAATAGCATTTTATAGT
>JBKPGB010000191.1:0-2282 GCA_046729135.1 Thermoproteota archaeon
TACTCCTCTTAAAATCAACGGCCAACGCGGTTTTATCATTTACTTTTATGCTAATTTTCCCAGTTGACCTCTTTACAATGGTCGCTAGACCATCCAATATCGCTGAAGTGTCATTTTTTACGAAAATGTTCTCTTCGGTCAATATAGAAAGACCCAATCAGAAAAATTTATTCCATTGTCTTTGATTTTTCGTGAAGTTGAGTAGATATTGTGAACTTGCCATTGATCTTCCATTTTGCACTACCTAATTCTTTACCTTCTGGTCCAGTTGCTTTCGGCATATCAATTTGTAAATTCTCAAAATCGTAAGTTACCTCCATATCCTTGCCTGTCAGCTTATCGACAATGTCTTTTACAACGTTAGACCAGTTCGAGATACTCCCATCTGCATTATTATATTCGTTTGTGCCCTTTGAAGATTCTTCTTTCAAACTTTCCATATTACCTCTTATACCATATTTTATTTAACCCTTTTTCTGACAATACGACCAAAAATTTTGTCAAAGCTCCATAACATGTCTTAGAATTTTCCTAAAGATTCACCTCATCGGATGAAAGACTAATTCTTTTCCAAATTTAATTATGTAATCTATCTCAATAAATTATCACTTCAAAGGTAACGTCACAACAAAGGTAGCTCCATCGGAATCTGGGTTATTATAAGCTTCTATCTTACCATGATGCGTTTCAACAATGCTTTTTGAAATGTATAGTCCCAAACCAAGACCTTTTTCCGATTTTGTCTTAAATTTCGAAAATAAATGAGGAATTATTTCCGGGTCAATACCTGGACCGCTATCCTTAATCGTAACAATTGCCTCGTTTGTATT
Source organism: Thermoproteota archaeon (assembly GCA_046729135.1). Classification (GTDB taxonomy): domain Archaea; phylum Thermoproteota; class Nitrososphaeria; order Nitrososphaerales; family Nitrososphaeraceae; genus TA-21. The sequence goes on from JBKPGB010000191.1 coordinate 831, forward strand.
ATCTCCCTGCTTCGCACTTATAGTAATTGTACCATGATCCGTAAACTTTATTGCGTTATTTAGTAGGTTTGCAAACACTTGAAATATCTTTTCTTTATCAGCTATTATATTGATTTTTCCAATTGGATTGAAATCAATTCTAACTTTATCTCTTTTATCTGAATCTACTTGTTGACTGATATCTTTAATCACATTTTGGATCTTTAAATTTAAATCAAAAACCGTCTTGTTAAGTTTCATAGTCTGAGACTCAATTCTTGCAATACTCAACATGTTCGTTACAAGAGAATAAAGTCTTTCAGCGTTTCGGGATATAGCCTCTTCATATTGTTTGTTCCTTTCGGGGAGAGCCTTGAGCATTTCCGAATAGCCTATTATGGACTGAGAAGGTGTCCTTAATTCGTGGGCAGCAAGATCGATAAATTCCTTCTCCATTGCATCGTGTTCTTTCATTTTTTCATAAGCATCGAGGAGATTCTTGTTCGCTCCTTGCAACGATTCGTGTAAGTCTGCTTGTCTCCAAAGGGTATCAAATATAAAATTGTAAGACTCTGTTCTGGATTTGCTTCTGTGAAAAGTAGCGTATCCTACAGCTTCTGTGAAATTTTCTTTACTATCATCCTTTACATCTATAATAAATAGTGATTTTCTATCTATTATTAAAAAAGTTGTTTTAATCATGTGAGTTTCTTTTATGGCAGGCACAATTGTTTTCATTCTAAATTTATAATTTGTTGCCAGTGATTCATTCCGTAAAAAATCCTCATTGATGATGACTTTATCATAGGTAGGAATTATTAAATTAACATTAACGTTCCTTTTTTCAGCAGCCTCTATTAGCTTAGTTATTATCCCTCCTCTATAATTTCTTTGCAGTGCGTTAGGTGTTGCTATTATCAAAGATATCTCAAAATTGGCGGAGTTTATGAGATTTATGTATGTACTTCTTATTTCGAGTGGATCAGATAACACTCTTACTTCTTCGGGATCTATTCCCACTTCTAAGCTAGATATTTTGTCTTGTTGAGTAGTAGCGTTATTCCATAAATTTTGAAAGATATGATTGTGTTGTTCCAGCATTCTATCATCGTCAGTGTATAGTAGATGCGATAAAAAATTATGTCCTGAGGACTGTCCTAAATACTCCCTATCACTTGTTACGAAATTTCCAACAATTTTGTTCAAATGACGAAGTTCAGCAATTTTCATTATTTCTTTACAATAACTCAAGTTATCTTTTGTAATCTCGGTAATATATCTAATTTTCACCCCTTTGCGTTTGGCTTGCTGAGATCCTTTTCTAATTGTTTCAGATAATGTGAACTTCGGTAATGCAGAATCACCGCAAATATTCACGTATTTCTTTGCATTGCGTATTACATCGGCAATAGTCGCGTCTGCTTGCTTTTCGTCACCTATTATCTGAGCCTTTTCATGATACGAAGAAGGGGA
>JBKPGB010000192.1:0-13585 GCA_046729135.1 Thermoproteota archaeon
CATTACTTACTCCTTGGTTTGGCTCATTACTTACTCCTTGGTTTGGCTCATTACTTACTCCTTGGTTTGGCTCATTACTTACTCCTTGGTTTGGCTCATTACTTACTCCTTGGTTTGGCTGAACAATTGACTTGACACTAACTTTAACCTCTGCTGTATCGCTCTTTGCTCCTTTATCATCAATCACTTTAAATTTAAAATCATCATCTCCAGAATAATCCTTCTCTGGAACATATGTTACAGAACCGTCAGATTTGTCAAAATTATTAAGTTTTCCATGAGACGGATGTGCCACAACCTCAAACTTTATCTTGTCACCCTTATCGTCATCATTACCCTCTAAAGTAATCTTTACATTATCATTTGCATCTACAGAGACTTTTTGATCATCAGCTTTTGGTGCTTGATTCGTTGCTTTTACATTTATATCTACAGTTGCTTTGTTGCTATCAGCTCCTTTATCATCAATCACTTTAAATTTAAAATCATCATCTCCAGAATAATCCTTCTCTGGAACATATGTTACAGAACCGTCAGATTTGTCAAAATTATTAAGTTTTCCATGAGACGGATCTGCCACAACCTCAAACTTTATCTTGTCACCCTTATCATCGTCTTTACCCTCTAAAGTAATCTTTACATTATCATTTGCGTCTACAGATACCTTTTGATCATCAGCTTTTGGAGGTTCATTCCTTTCCTCTACAGCAGGCTGATTATCCTCATCTGATGGTTGACTATTATCTTCAGCAGCAAAAAGTTGATTAAAATTAAAATACTGTAAACTAAAATTAATGACATTTCCACTTATCAAGGCGAATAAAAGTAAGGTTAGATATTTTTGATGCAATTTAATTTATTTGAAATAATATAAATTGACATACATAAAAAGTTTGAAAAATTTGAATTTTGACTTTTCTATGTAAATCCAGTCAATTATTTGGAAAAATATGTTTCTAATATACTCAATACGAAAGGATTACTCTAAAAATAAAACTATGGAGTTTAAAAACATTATATTGGAATAACGATTATTGGGGAGGCATTATTTCTCTGACGCTTAAATTCTTAAAGTCAACGTCAGTCGCTGTATCCCATCTAAATGTAGTAATTGGTCCACCCCAACTTATGATTTGATCAGGTGCACCTCCGCATGCTGTACCCTCTGTACCCCAACCACCTCTGTCTACATTTTCGTCTACTTTTACAAAGTTACCATTATTGTTGGTGTCAAGCCACAGTTCAGTTTTTACAACTACTTTGTTATTTTCCACAAAATTATAAACAATGAACTTTATTCCGACCCATTTATCCACTATTGAGCCTGTTGCGGTTTTGATGTTTGTAAATACGTAGCTTACATGCCATTGCTCTTTTGCAAATCTCACTTTTCCAGAAAAGAATACGTCTCCTTTTATAGAAGAGCCCTCACAGCCTTCAGGGGGACCGCTGCCGGTATGTCTACCACCTCTACCATATGGTGCAAAATTATCATCACTAGGAGAGGTATTTACTTTTACATATTGTGTCATCTCAAAGTTTCGCCAGTCATTGGGTGCCAACATGTAGCCTTTTGAGGCTATCACACTATGATCCAATGTTGGAATATTAGCAGAATTGTATCCTGTTGAAGTATATACATTCATGCGTACTTGCGTCGATTTCATCTTCCACGAACCATCAGGGTTCTTTGTAATAGTGTTTTGAGGATTAAACCTACTATCGCTGAGTGGGTTATCCATGTTTATGAACCATTCTTCTCCATTATTCTTCGATGGATACAACTTTATGATTCCAAATTGATCTTTACTTGGATCAATGACAGTTATACTTATCGTCGCTATATTACTATCAACAATACCATCATTTGCTTTGAATGTAAAACTGTCAGCACCCACATAGTCCGTATCTGGATTATAATTGAGATTAGGGGCTGTACCTGTCAATGTACCATGAGCTGGCTGCGTTACTATGGAATAGCTTAGAGGATCATTATTTGGATCACTTGCTGTAAGAGTAATAGCTTTAGCAATGTTTTTAGATGTGGTTACTGCTTGGTTGTTTGTAACTGGAGGGTCATTAGCTGGTCCTTGCACTGTTATGCTTATGGTTGCGGTGTTACTGTCAGTAGTTCCATCATTTGCTTTAAAGGTAAAGCTGTCAGGTCCTACATAGTCAAGATTTGGATTGTAGGTGAGATTAGGAGCAGAACCTGATAGGCTTCCGCTTGTTGGCTGTGTTACTACTGTATAGGTTAGAGGATCATTATTAGCATCTGTAGCAGAGAGGGTAACAGCTTGCTGTGTGTTCTTATTTAGCGTTATTGCCTGGTTATTTGCTACGGGTGGCGAGTTAGAAGCAAATGGAAGATACAGGACTTGTTGTGCTGTATTGAAGGAGGTACCAGCAAATGCGTCTGTTACCCGTTGTGTCGTTAGGTCATCGTTCCATACTCGTACCTCGTCCACCTGTCCTGTGAAGAAGTTGCTTGGAGGAGTGACCCTAGAATTAGCACCCACCCTTACTGGTTTTGTCCCGGAGGTTTCAGGGGATGCACCTGTTGTTGATTTGGTTCCTACCTGTACACCATCGATATATAAAATGACACTAGAACCACCATATGTTACCACAGCATAGTGCCATTGATTATCATTATATGATTTGGCAGAAGTAACAAAATGGTCGGATGCACTGGTTGATTCAAATCCAGCTTGTATTTTCTCGGTTTTTGTCATCCATATTCCATAGTTCATGTTCTGACCTGAACTGTCACTACCCGCGCCGCCCTTGTTTACAATAAAGGCATCACCACCAAAATTCGTCGACGTCTTAAACCAAGCTGCAACACTGAATTGAGATAGTTGCAGTGAACCGGAGCTTGCGACATCCTGGTAATTTGAGCCTGTCAAGGAAAGCCCCGGAGCATAGTGATATGTTCCAGTTTGAGCGCTAGCAATATTAAGAAAACTACTATTCACTTCCGAAGAAGAAAAAAATAGTATTGCCCAGCAAAAAAGGAGAACGAAACACCCAAATTTTTTTCCATTTCGAATAGGGAAAATTTTAGTGAAAAGCAAGTATGTAACGCGATTAATTAATCTATTTAATAAGATTTCTTTTTACGTTCTTTGTATAAAGAATCGGCTGTATCAGAAATGGCAAATACATATCTTATTCCCATTGCTTTTAACGTTTCATTTAACATACCGTTCATGCGTTCAACGTCACATTTTACTTTGTTCTCAGGATATTTATTTGTGCTAGCAACAACATATTGAAAATCATCATGTTGATATTTATGAATTTCATATATGACTCCCATGTTCTCAATAATTATGTTTTCTACTAATCTTATTTTAGTCCAAAATTAATTGACAAGAGGATAAAAGTTGCTTGATTTATAACAATCTCACGGAGTAAAATTGCAGAGGAATCAAACTTGCCTGATACGAATAAGAAAGCAAGATTAAAAATGATAGTAAAAAATTAATGGATTTGTAAGTATGCGCTATTATTTTTCAACCAAGTTCGACAATCCTTGTAGGTGGGTAATGCATGCTCTACTAATTTCCAAAAATGATTTGAATGATTAAATTCTACTAGGTGAAATAATTCATGGATTATTACGTAATCAATTATGTTGACAGGAAGAGCGGATAATAGCAAGTTAAAATTTAGGTTACCTTCCTTGGAACAGCTACCCCATCTCAATTTTTGACTTCCTATTCTTACTTTTCCGTAAGATACCGATAGCTTTTTCCCAAATAGTGGAACTTTATTATCCAACAGTTTCTTTGTTTGGTCTCTATACCAATTTACTATATTTCTCTTACATGATCTCCTATCTTTTACGTGAAATGTTATTTTCATTAGATTTTCAGAAAAAACGGTATACTGGAAAGTGTCTTTGACAAATTTTATTTTATACTTTTTCCCAAGATAAATAATTTCATCATTTTGAAGAGGACTATATTCCAATTTATTATTCAAATTTGCATAAAATTTTGTTTTTTCCAGAATCCATGCATTATTATCATTTACGAAATTTGTTATGACTTCAGTATCTACGCCAACCGGAGAGGTGACTGAAGTACCGCAGCGGTCGACCTTGATACACATGCGTTTATTTCTTCTACTTCTAATTAGTTTCACGCTTAAAATAGATTTATCAGAAAGAATTACTTCTATCCATGATTCAGGACTCAAATTAAGATAACATTCAATGAAGTGACCTGTTATTATTTTTTTTCACATATTCTTTGAAAGTGAGAGAATTTGGTTAGATTATCAAACAATCAAGGCAAATTGCCAAATCCTATTCAACATTGAATTAATTATTCGGTGTTATTGATTTAACCAAATGTGAATGTATATATTTTAAGACCTGGTCCTTTCGCAGCTATTTCAATTTGGTGGTTTCCATAGTTAGTATTATCTGCAATATTGTAGAGCCTTTGACCGTCTATACTTAACTTTCCTTCGGCATCAGTATCATTCCCTTTAGAAGAATTATTTGTTTGTACACCTTTACCATCTTCTCTGACTGTTACTTGTCCCTTTCCTCCTGCTACAATATTGACAGACTTTGCCGAATATACCAATGTGATTTTTCCATCTGGTCCGACAAGTTCCATATTGTCTGGATTGTTTTTCCATAATCCCTGAAGATAGATAACATTAGTGTCTAGGTTCGAACTTGGTATTGTATAGTTGACAGTCTTTTCAGGATTGAATCCTTCAATATTTCCAAGTTGAGCTCTGGCATACTGGTATCCAAAGTATAGTTCAGGCGTTTTTATTTGATTGAAATCAACAGATGGGGCACCAGATACAATTAATTTTGTTTGATTAAGATTAGATATCTCAAGACCTTTTTGGTTGGATCTTTCAGCCAATAAGTTTCTAATAGCATTTTCAGTTTCCGCATAACCTCCCTCTCCAATATGATCATACCGAATATATCCATCTGAGTCCACAAGATATTTACGTGGCCAATAACTATTTTGATAAGCGTTCCAAGTCCCATGATCATTATCCAACAATACGGGATACTTTATTCCAAATCTTGCCACTGCCTGTTTAACATTATCTATATTTTTTTCAAATTCAAATTCAGGACTATGAACTCCTACTATGACCAATCCTTTATCAGAATATTTTTGATTCCAATCAACAAGATACGGTAACGTTCTAATACAGTTGATACAGCTGTATGTCCAAAAGTCAACCAATACCACCTTTCCCTTTAGATCAGATAATTTTGTCTGGTTTGTATTAATGTATGACGTTATTCCCTTAAATTCTGGTGCTTTTCTAAACTGAGATTTGTCTATTGATAATTTAACATTTGAAATACTATTCTCTTTATTTCCATTTAATGTTATTACTTGACCATTGCTATCGCCTAGGGACGGTTTATTCAGTCCAGGATTATTGAAATAAATTGCAAATCCCACTATAAGGGCAACTACACCTACTGCCGTCAATAATGCACTAATATTATCTTTATTCATTTAGGATCCCCTTTCAATGCTAATAATTTCATTGGCGAGAGGGAAATTACCAAGTATGCTGAGATTATTGCTAAATACTAAAATTCCAAGTATTATGAGCATGATCCCCATTGCAGGATTAAAATATTTTAGATACTTTACCATTTTCCTAATTATCTTTGTGGCCTGTGAGAAAAAAAATCCTGTTATTAAAAATGGTATACCAAGCCCTAGTGAATACGCTAATAATAAATTGTAAGCAGCTCCTGGTGAGGTTGCTGCCAGTGTAAGAGTACTTCCAAGTATTGGTCCCACACAAGGAGTCCAAGCTGCCGCAAATGCGGCTCCAAATACAAATGACGTTATGTAGCTGGTCTTAAATTTAGAAATAGAAGAAAACTTCTTTTCAAAATTAAGACGTCTTAACCGTGTCGAGAGAATTAAATAGACACCAAATCCAATTATAACTAATCCTCCAAAAAATGATACCACATTTTGAAATCCTACCCCAACAGTAATCAGGAAGCTATTTAGAAATACACCTAATACAGCAAAAACAAGGGAGAATCCCAGAACGAAATATACTGTATTCAAAAATATATTTAATCTGGTCGCTTTTTTTAGCGTAAGTGATTGTCCTGATGAATCCTGAATCTCATTGAGTGTAGTACCTGAAAGATATGAAATAAAGGCTGGCAAAATAGGCAATATGCATGGTGAGAAAAAAGATCCTGCACCCGCAAGCGCGGAGATAAGTATTGCAGGCTCGAGCATACAAATAATGACTATATTTTGAATTAATACTTTTGTCCAAATTAATTCCAGATTACTTACAAATTCAGATTTAAAATATTAATTTCGTATTTACTATATTAGAAAATAAAGTAGTGAAAAATTAGTGTTTGAAAACCTTGATTACACTTGTTATTTCTTTATCTCTGTAAGTCTTAGGGAGTCTAGATCTTGTTGTGTTTCCATCTGATTCTTGTTTCCATAGACTATCAAAATCCTGTCGTTATCCTTAAGGACATAGTTTGCAATGGAGGCTGTTTTATTTCCATTAACATAAAATTCTAGATTTGAATTTCCGTTACTGCAATAACTTGTTTTGTTTTCAAGAGTAAAGCAGTTGTCAGTGACATTCATACCCACACTTCTAAAAAATTCTCCAATGGGAACACCAGTTGCATGTCTATGTAGTGTATTACCATCATTATTTTCTACGTGGATATATTTCGATCTCACTTGATATTGTGGTTGACTAAAATTCAATTTTTCACCATTTATCTTTACTGCAAATGCAGCATGGACATGCTCAGACCCTAGAGGACCGAATTTATGATTTGGTTTTACCAAATTTTCAGAATATATAGTTACTGCATAAGCCATTATAGCAAGAAGTACTACCACTGCAGGTACAATCACCATCAAATTCCTGTATCTTCTCTTCCGTGTTACAGCAAAGTAGCTCTTGCCCTCCCTATCTTTTTTAGGATTGGTATTTTTGTCCTTCTTTATATTGCTGTCCTTTTTTTTATTTTGCTTCATTATTCATCATCAACTGACGATTTATTCATTAGAACTTTGATGGATAATTTAAAGAAATCTTTGACACAAGTAACGATGGAAAGTTGCTTCCAACTTTGATATCTAAGCAAATTACGGGCTTGTATAGATTTGTTTGAATTTTTCTGGCATTTCGGGATTCCCATATTCATCACAATATGCAGAATAGACATTGATTTTCTCTCCATGCTTGATTTCATACGATCCGATAAGCCTGATATTATTCCTATATTCTTCGTATAGCGGTTTTAGTTGCATGGCAAAATTTTCTGAAAGAAGGATATGCCAGCTATCGCCTAGGTCCATTACCCTCCTTGCCATTACTATGCCGGGCCCCCAAACATTAAGTCTGTTTGATATGTCATAAACAGTGAATACTGGTCCAGAACTTAATCCAATTCTGACTTTGATTGTACTGTCCGTCTGCATTCGTTTATTATATTTGCGAAGAAAACCATGGAGCTCGGCACTTAATTTGTATGGCAGTTCAGGGTTGTTTTCATAGCCTATAGCCATACCGTCACCAGAAGGTAGAATTATCTTCAAGTCGTCAGATATTTTCCTAAACGAATTACAGGAGCTGATAAATTCATTTAATCTCACGATCTTTTCTTTTTGCCTGTGAACTGCAAGCTCCGGATTGGATAATCCTACAATATCAATAAAGCAAAAGTTATAATTCAAAACTTCGTATTTTGGATCAAGGTCCTTAAAAACTGACATGAATTTTCTGTATGTTCTTGCACACCCTTCTGAATGAAACGGTAAGTCAAGGTAATAAACTGGATGATGTTGGATAACTCTACCATCTAATGTACATTTAAGTAGATCATTTGCAAACGTAAAACGTCCATTTTTGTCAATACTAAATTGTATCCAAGTCGGTTTTGTCATAGCATGACCAGCCATAGATAGAAGTCGCATTTTTCTGATCAAAGAATCGTTTGATTCTTCAAATTTCATCTCCATTATTCCGTCACAAAATGACACTATGGGTTGATATTCTGCGGATATCGGAGAATCAATTGTAAAAATTCCTATTATTTTTCTTTTCCTCAGCTGGAGAACTAGTCTTGCCAAAAATTTTCTAATGGAACTAACTTCAAAAATATCACAAAAATGATTTAGTGAATCCATTACAAAATAGATGGTATTGTCTATATCATCTGTACCAACATTACTCTGTTGATGTAAGGAGGCACCGGATCGTATATCAGAAAGATAAGAAATTATTCGTTTCAATGTTTCATCGAGAGATTTTTCGTTTGGGGTGTCATTCACGAGAACCGGGTTAACAAATAACGAATTGAATTTCTTTTCATTCATATTAAACAAGTCCATTTTTTCTTTATCTGAAATTTTCGAGGAAAGAAAAATGCACCTTCTTCCGGAGCTTAGACCCTCATCAAGAAATTCTCTACAATAATCTCTCTTTCCAATTCCAGGTGGACCAGACAATAGAAACAAAGTGGGTGAAATATTTTCCTCACCATCTGCGAGTTCAGCAAGTCCTGGAATGGTCATTTTGGATATTATATCAAGTTGGATCTATATACCTGTTTTTTTGTGCGTATGTACAAGTAAAAACAAATAATCGTTTTAAATTTCTATTAACGTTTTGAGATGTTCTATCTGCTGTGAGAAAGGGTGATCAGGCTCCCCAAGAACAGTTAGATATTCCTTCTGGGCAAATTGGATATCACAATAACATGGGATAGAGGTCATTACGTCGATGCCTGTATCAGAACTCAATTTCTTTATAAAATCATCTGCTACTGGAGTTAAGGTGCTATAATTTTCTTCTGAATGATTTTCATGAGATTGACCTATTTGCAAATATGGAATGCAGTAACCTGCAATCCTGTTAAGAAGTAGATAATATTTGGTATTTCCTTGCTCCTTGAATTGAGCTAATATCTCATTGGCAATCATCTTAGTGCCTCCGATATCCATATCGCCCATTTTTAGTGTAAGAAACACAATATCTGATAATGCTAATGCGTTTATTGCCCAAAATCTGATCCCAGGACTTGAATCCATGATTACATAATCAATATCATTTTTCTCGATTAGTTCTTCTCTAAAGTTAATAAATCTCTTGAGCATACTCATTCTATTTTTGTCTTCTTTTACCCCCTCAATTTTTAGAATATCCTCTCTCTTTGGACTAGAAAAACAGCCTATTATTTTGCCAGCCAAAGATCCTTTCTCTGATAATTGTTGAATAGGTGTTATTTGTACTAATAAGTCATCAACCCCGCACGCACCAACAATATAATCATTTAAAGTGTTCTTAATTTTATTCTGAACAATATCTCCAAAGTACGCATGCAGGCTAGGAGCATAAACATCAATATCCACAATACATACATTGTTTCCGTTTTTAGCTAACAATGCTGCCAAGTTGGCTGCTAAAGTAGTTTTTCCAGTACCGCCCTTGTAAGAGTGAAATGTAATAACCTGCTTCAAAGTGTATTATCAGAATAATAAACACATATTTTTAAGTATATGCTAGAATGCTTTTTGGGTTTGAGCGGGAGACATGTGAATGAAATATGTGAATAAAATACAGTTTGGTAAGGTTAATTGAATATTTTTAATCTCATGTTGCGCTATAAACTGTAATATTGCTGTGGAATTATTATTAAATCTCGGTATTAGGATTTGTAGACTAGGCTCAATAAGAATAAAGAATTATGTGTATCAAATTTTATCTGCGAAGTGCGGGATTTGAACCCGCGATCCCGAGCTTGGGAAGCTCGTACCTTAACCAGTCTGGGCTAACTTCGCTTGATAGCCAATTTAGATTTTACAATTAATAAATTTCTATCCTTCTTAAAACATCGTTCAACTGCAGATATTCCAATGAATCCAATTCTTGCAACTCAATATTTGAATTGGTATTCATGACAATTTTTAAATCATAATACAAGCACCCTCAGCAGGCACCGGTCTGATATTTAGTAACAAATTAGATTAAATCATCGATTAATATCAAAAACGGAATAAAACAGGATTCAATCACAACTATCTATTATTTTATTCATGAAATTGTAGTTTATACCAGATATTGTATGAAAATTAAAGTCAGTCCACGAAGTATTTTACTCTTTCTTTCTTAAATTCTCTAGAACTGAAGAGAATCCTATATTCGTTAATTCCTACAAAATTGGACAATTCGATAGCTATTTTCTTGGCAGCGCCAATTGTTCTTGCGTGGATCATGCTAAAGAGATTAAATGGCCAATCAGGATATACAGGCCTTCTGTAACAATGGCTTACTTGTGGAAACGATGCTAATTTGTAACCAACCTCATCAATCTTATCATCCGGGACTTTCCAAACAATCATGCCGTTTGCAGTAAAGCCGGCATCTCTGTGCCGCAGTATCGCTGCGAATCGCCTCATTACGCCTATTGATTCGTATTCTATGGCTTTCTTAAATAATTCATCAACCGTTATTCCAAGATTATTGGCAGAATTATCAAATGGTCTTGGTGTTACTTCTAAATCTTTTTGTAATTCCCTAATGAACTCTTTGTCTCTTGATGTAAGCTCAAACCTTTTTTGATCGATAGTTTTTACATTATCATCCGGACTTAACTTACTAGGGTCGGTATTTACCATGTCGAGTTTAACCCCTATTTTGTAAAGTTTCAGAGTTGGCAAAAGACGGAACTTAATTACACCGTCAAGTGATGCCATTTGCTCAAGGTCCTTTTTTAAATCCCCATCAGGAGGAACAGCCAATGTGAACCACATGTTAAATTCATGATCTCTCTCATAATTGTGGCTCACGCCAGGATGCTTATTAACTTCCAGTGCCACTGAATCAAGTCGATCCTTCTTGACGGCAAATGCAACTAATGCGCTCTTGTAGCCTAATTTCCTTGTATCAAAAATTGCATTAATTTGTCTTATTAGTCCACTTCGTTTCAGTAAAGAAATCCTTCCCATTACTTCATCTTCGCCAAGACCATGTTTAGTTGCTATTTCTAGATATGGTCTACCGGATAGAGGGAAGGTCCATTGAATCTCATTCAAAAGTTGTTTATCTAAAGGATCAATGTACTGTTGATCTAGTTGCATCTACGTTAAATTCAAGTGTTAAGTATTAAATACTTTATCATAAACTGAAATAATTAACAGGTTCTATTATACTAATTTCTAAAAGAACATCTGCATAAATATAACATAAAAATATATGAATTAACCCTTTTCTATATAAATAAATAATTTGAAACGGAAAATTGTCGCCTTCCAAGGGGAGCATGGAGCATATAGTGAGATTGCTGCCAGAAAGTTTTTTCCTGATTCAAACCTTGTTCCAATGAAACTATTCCAAGATATTTTTGATGCGTTATGTAGCAATAGTATTGATTGTGCGGTGGTTCCAATTGAAAATACAATTGAGGGTTCCGTGAATGAAATTTACGACCTGCTGTTAGATACAGAAAAAAAAATTACGGGCGAAATATTTCTGAAAATTAATCACTGTCTTATTACATTACCAACTAACAAGACAATTACTAGGGTCTTTTCACATCCCCAAGCATTAGCACAGTGCAGAAATTATATCAATAAAAGAAATCTCGATTCTGTACCTGCTTATGATACAGCCGGATCTGTTAGGCTTATTAAAGAAAAAAAAATACTTGACGCTGCGGCAATTGCAAGTAAGAACGCTGCAGCGTTTTATAATATGAAGATCCTTGATGAAAATATCGAGGACAGGAAAAATAATTATACGAGATTTTTGGTACTCTCTGATCAAGAGACAAGTCCTACTAAAAAGGATAGAACATCAATGATTTTTGGTTTGAAGCATACGCCTGGATCCTTATTTTCAGTGATGCAAGAATTTAATAATAGTAAAATTAATCTTACTAAAATAGAATCAAGGCCTACTAAAGAAAAACCTTGGGAATATAACTTTTATGTAGATCTAGAAGGTCACATTGTAGAAGATAATGTTAATAAAACAATAATTAATATTGAAAAAAAATGCATATTTCTTAAAGTACTTGGTTCCTATAGAAGAGGAACAATAAATTAAATATCTTTTAATTTAAAGATACCCAATCTTCATCCCAATACCCAGAACTATAATTCCTGTTATGAGTAACATCATTTGACCCCCAAAAGCCAAAGCAGAGGCCTTAGTTTCTACTTCTCCATCAATATTTATTACTGAACTTCCTACATTTTTTGTTTCAAATCTATATTCTCCTTCTTTGCTAGCAACCAAATTATATTTATAATGTGACTGATTAGTAACTGAGACGACAATTGATTTATCTGGATCTTCAATTTTGAAATTAAACTTGGACCCGTCAATTATGATTTCACCAACGCTTCCTTTATTCATTATAGGTGTGATAACGTCCGTTAAATTTGACCCCAATGTACTATCCAGTGCCACTTTTCGGGGGATATTGGAATCAATCATTGAAGCTGCACCAATCACAATAAACGCAACACCACTTGCCATCAGAATATAGAATGTTTTCTTTCTTGTCACATCCAAAATTAGGGATATGACATTAATTAACAATATGTTTTTTCATCAATAATATTTGTGAAGATTATCATATATTAGAAATCTTTGAAGAAATTCAGTTTATATTGTAATATCGATACTAATAATAGTTGATTGTTATAATATAACATGGTAAGAGAGAATGATGAATCTGAAATGGGTTTATTCTTAAATCAATTGTTTTATTAATGGTACTTGTATTCATTTTATAGCTGATAATAACGAAAAAGTGGACCAATGGTTTATGGTGTGGCAAGATAAACAAAGAAGACAATGAATTTGATATTGAATGCATTAAGTTATTAAATTAAGCAAGAATAAAATGAAATGGAAATAACCTAAGCATTTAGAAGAGATTTTTCTGCGAGCAAATAGGTCGCATGACAAAGATTTATTTAATATTGTTTTGAATTTTAATCAATGAAATGTGCCAGATCAATCAATATATCACATTTCTTAGTAACAATAATAAGTCTTGGAATCTTCTTTTTTATTGGTAGTATTATTCCGGTAGAAGCCTTGAAAAAAGATGGAACCCTTCTAGAAGATTATAATAATTTAAAAGAATTAGTAGGTGATATAAAAAATGGCAATTTTAATGACGATCAGATATCTTTGAATGACTTTAAAAATTCAGTTGCTTATCAAGATGCAGATGAAAATACACAAGATTGTATAAACTTGGCAGGAAAAATAGGTCATAATCTTGGAGACAATGAAATAGTACATTGCTTTGAAAATGCAAACTATTTCAAAGATAAATATCCTAACGTTAGTGTTCCTAAGGCTAAAGTTCCTCAACCTGAATCTAAACCTGGACCTGAGTCTAAAGCCAAACCCAGTGCCGCTGAAGATTATAATAATTTAAAAGAATTAGTAGGTGATATAAAAAATGGCAATTTTAATGACGATCAGATATCTTTGAATGACTTTAAAAATTCAGTTGCTTATCAAGATGCAGATGAAAATACACAAGATTGTATAAACT